>JAISZH010000031.1 GCA_031269345.1 Desulfovibrio sp.
GGGAAATGATATGGACGTTTCGTGGATTGTCTTTCTCTTGATAGGCATGGGTTTTGGAGCCTACGGGGTGTATCTTTCCCGACAAAAAGACAAACGCCCGTAAGTAGCCGCGCACCCAATCACAAAAAGGGAGTCGTGAAATGAATACAGGCGTATTCCTTGTTTGTATTGCCCTGCTTGCTGTGGGAATAGGCGTCCATATCGGAATCAAGCGCGGCTGGATAAAATAGCGGCGCACCCAAAATTTCTGACACAGGCTCTCTTCACCGGGAGCTTTTTTTGCCGGGAGGCAAGGCTTCGCGCCCTAGTCCAAATGCTGTCCCGGAGCGAGAGGATATCCCGGCATAGAATCTCTCTTCTTGCCTCCCCCCATTTTTGCAATCGATTGCAAAAATAGCTTTCCGGATTTTTTCTGCCCGCCGATTTGTGATATATTGGCTTTCTAAACGATTTTTCGTATGGAGGCCGATATATGGCGATATTGCGTACCTTCAGATTCACCGGCGGGGTTACGAACTTTTCCTCTGCCGCGCAGGTTAAATTTCTGCTGTTCTTGGTGAACGGCGGAAAGGAAGTCTCGCTGCCACGCTTTTGCTGCCTATGCCTTGGACGCCGGTGCCGACATCAAAACAGTTGCCGAGATGATGAACCACTCGGACCCGGCGATGATTTTGCGTAACTATCAGCATACATCCGCCTCAGCCAGACAGAATGTTGTCGCTTCGCTGTCTGGTTTTGCCTGTCTTGACATGTCTGTCTCAAAAAGAGAAGGGGCAGACAAGTTGTCTGACCCCTTGTAATTTCTGGTCGGGATGAGAGGATTTGAACCTCCGGCCCCAGCGTCCCGAACGCTGTGCTCTACCAGACTGAGCCACATCCCGCCGCGCAGGTATGTATAAGCCAAGCCGCCTTATCCGGCAAGAAAAAAACGTGCTATCGACAGAAAAAAACGTGCGTGTTGCGACAACTCGGGAAACTTGCGGCGACAGACGCCAATGCTTTGAGAAATTTGAAAAATATCCGGAGATATTGCCCGATTTGCAATTTCATGCCATGAGTGATAACATGAAAGTGTGAGCAGGGTCTGCGCGCGCCGCAGCGTTTGAGGAAACCACGTTTCCCAGGCGACGAAGGTCGCGGAGTTTCGTCAGGTTCTGTGGAGTTTAAATCACAAGGAGCTGTTTGGTGGTAAAAGTTTTGGTCGTCGATGATTCTGCCTTTGTAAGGCGCTCCCTTGTAACTATCCTTGAGAGAGACCCGGAAATCCAGGTGGCCGGGACGGCGGCTAACGGTGAGGAGGCCATTGCCAAAGCCGCCCAGATTGACCCGGACGTGATCACCATGGATGTGGAGATGCCCAAGATGAACGGCCTGGTCGCCCTTGAGCGCATAATGGCCGAGAATCCGCTCCCGGTGATCATGGTGAGCTCCATCACCGGAGAGGGCGCTGCCACCACACTGCGCGCCATGGAATTGGGCGCGCTTGATTATATATGCAAACCCGGTTCGGATCGTGTGCATGAAGTGCAACATATGGAGAAAGACATCTGCCCCAAAGTCAAAGCTCTGGCCAGACGCAAGGCCTTCCTGCGCCTTAAGTACAAGACCGGCGCCATGAAAGCCTCCCAATCCGCCGGCGCGTCCCTCGGCCGGACCGGTTTTTCCTCCTCGGCGGCGACGGGTTCCACCCCCCCGGCATCGGCGCATGCGCCTTTGCATACGCGCGTCGCTGCGGAATCCTTCGAGATCGTGGCCATCGGGGTATCCACCGGCGGCCCGCCCGCGGTGCAGACAGTGCTTTCCGGCCTGCCCTCGAATTTTCCCGTCCCGATACTCATAGCCCAACATATGCCGTCCACCTTTACCGGCCCCTTTGCCGAGCGTCTTAACAGTCAGTGCGCTATAGCCGTCAAGGAAGCCGAGCCGGTGGAACGGATCAAGGCGGGCGTGGTCTATATCTGTCCTGGAGGCAGGCATCTGCGTCTGGAAAACAGGGGCGGCTCCCTGATGGCAGTGGTCACGGAGGAGCCGAAAGAGGCTTTGTACAAACCTTCGGCAAACGTGCTCATGGAAACCGTGGGTCTGGCTCTTGGGCACAGGGCTTTGGGAGTAACCATGACCGGCATGGGGTCCGATGGAGTGGAGGGGACCAGGGTCTTGAAACAGAAAGGTGGCTGGGCCATTGCCCAAAATGAGGAATCCTGCGTGGTCTACGGTATGCCCAAGGCTGTGGTAGACGCCGGGCTGGCTGACGAGGTGGTTGACCTCAAGCATATGTCTGCGGCTATTCTGGCCCATTTCCACGGCAGGGTGTAGGTTGCCGCCCGGTCCGGTACGCGGTTGTAATTGTAATTTACGACAAGCAATTCACGGAGAACGATAATGCCTGAACCGACTGATATCTTGGAACTTCTTCGCCAAGACGATCCGGAGCAGATCAGGGAAGGGGCTAAACTGGCAAGAGCGGAGCGGATGACCGGGGCCATTCCCGACTTGGTCCGCCACATCGCCAGTCCAAATATAGGCGTGCAGGAGGCGGTGGACAGGGCTTTGCGCAAAATCGGCGGTCCGGCCGTAGTGCATGCCGTAATCCCCCTGCTTCGTTCGGATGATGCGCCGGAGCGCAATATAGCCATGGATCTTCTGCGCGTGCTCGGCAATAGTGATCTTCCGGCCGTTCAGGAACTTTTGCGCGACGAGGATGCGGACGTGCGCATTTTCGCATCCGACATCCTGGGCTCGACCGGCTCGGCTCTGGCTGTGCCGGCGCTTTGCCACGCGCTCCTGAACGATCCGGAAGTCAATGTGCGTTATCAGGCGGCCGTAAGTCTCGGGCAACTGGCTTTCCCCGAGGCCGCCCCCTGCCTGAACAGCGCCTTGGACGACGAAGAATGGGTGCAATTTTCCGTTATCGAGTCCCTGACCAAGATCAAGGATGCGTCCTCCATAGGAGCTATGGTCAAAGCGCTTGGAAAGTCCTCGGAACTTGTCGCCTCAAGCATTGTGGACGCCTTGGGGGAGATGGGCAACATAAAGGCTGTGCCCTTGCTGCTTAAAGGCCTGGACAATTCGCCATCCCCTCTGTGCAACAAGATCGTCCGGGCAGTGCTCAACATAGTCGGCGGGCGCTCCTTGACTCTTCTGGGCACCAAGGATTGCCGCCGCCTTGCCGGTTATCTGCCCTCGGCGCTGGAGGATGAGGACAAAGACATCCAGGATGCGGCCATACGGGGTTTCGCCGCCCTTGGAGGAGAGGGCGCCACTACCTGCGTGCTCAGGCACCTGACCCGCCTTGACCCGGAAAATGACGCGCAACGCGTTGCCGAGGCCGTGGACGCGCTGGTGAAAATAGGCAAAACTCCGGAGCTTTACGAAGCTTTGCGCGGCGGCGACGACCACCTGGCCGCTATAGCCATGGAAGTCATGCTGCGGGTGGACGAAGAGGGCACCATCCCTTTGCTGATAGCCATTTTCCCGGAGCGCGGGCGCGACATGCAGCGCCAGATAATCCAGCAACTGGCTACGCGGGCGGGACGCGAACACCAGGCCTTTTTCCTCGGCGTCCTTGAGAACTGCAAAGACGGCAACATAGTGCGCGAGGCCTTGCACTTTCTGGGGCGGAAGGGAGACCCGGCCCCGGTGCTGGACAAGATACTGCCCTTTCTTTCCCACCCGTACAATGACGTCAAGGATGCGGCGCTTGAGGCCTGTATCGCCCTGCACACCCCTGAGGTGGAGGAAATCTTCCGCTCCTTGGCCAAAAACGCGGATGCCCTGCAGCGCATGATCGGCGTCTACGGTCTGGGTTTTTTCGACATCGGCAATTCCTTGGAACTGCTGCGCGACGCCCTTGATGATCCTTCTGCTGAGGTACGCAAGGTGGCGGTGGAGGCTTTCGGGAGATGCTCCTCGCTTGAGGGCGAGTGCAGGGGCCTCATAGAAAATATGCTGCATGACGAAAGCCGCGACGTACGTCTTGCCGTCTACGATACCCTGCGTCTTAATCCGGACGAGAGGTTTTTCCAGTCCCTGATCAACGGCCTTGAGGATGATGACGCCTGGGTGCGCATACGTTGTGCCGAACGGCTCGGGGAATTCAAGGTCGACGAGGCCATTGGGCCTCTTGTCGGCATGCTGGCCGACGAAAACCCGCTCATTGTGGTGAAGATCGTCTCCGTACTCGCCTCGCTTGGCGGAGAAACCGCTTTCCGGGCGCTTATGCCCCTGCTCGATCATCCGGACGGGGACGTGCGGGAAGCCGTGGAGGCTGCGATCAACGCGATCCACAAGCAGGCCGGGGGGGAGTAAGTCATGGCCCTTTTTCAAAGCGTCCCGCCGCCGTCCGCTCAAAGCCCTTTGGGCTCAAAGGTAAAGGTCACGAACGACGAGTTCACGCAACTGCGGGATTTCATTTATCAGCAAAGCGGCATATTCATTGCCGAGGCCCGCAAATACCTTATAGAAAACAGGCTGAACAACCGCATCCGGGAGCTCAATCTCAAGAATTTCGGCGAATATTACTACTATTTGCGTTTTGATCCCAACCGACGCAACGAACTTACCAAGCTTTTCGAGGTCATTACCACCAACGAGACGAGTTTTTGGAGAAACCCTCCCCAGCTTGAGGTTTTTCAGAACAAGGTGCTGGCGGCGGAAATAGACAAGATCCGCGCAAACCGCAGCAAAAAATTGCGTATCTGGTCGGCCGGCTGCTCAACTGGAGAAGAGCCGTACACCTTGGCCATAATTTTGCATGAGGTGCTGAAAAACGAAATAGGCGCGTGGGACATCAGGATTACGGCCAACGATCTGTCCGAGGCCGTACTTGCGGCGGCGCGCAGGGGGATGTACACCGACTATGCCCTGCGTACCACTCCCAAGGCCATCATCGACCGCTATTTCGTCAAGGACGGCGCGAATTACCAGGTGGCCCCGAAATTGAAAACCCTGATAAGCTTCGGGCCGATCAACTTAAGCGACAGGTTGATGCTGAAGCGCGTGGAGCGTTCGAACATCATATTCTGCCGCAACGTCATCATTTATTTTGACGACGAGATGAAGCGGCAGGTGATAGAGTCTTTTTACGACAACCTGTTGCCCGGCGGCTGTATGCTTATCGGGCATTCGGAATCCCTGCACAACATTTCAAGGGCCTTCAAGCCGGAATACCATACAGGCACAATAGTATATCGCAAGGAAGCGTAGAAGGGCGATGAACGGTTCTTCGACGGCGATTGCGATGGTTAGAAAGGCTAAGGTTCTGACCATTGCCAATCAGAAGGGAGGGGTCGGCAAAACCACCACCAGCGTGACGCTTGCCTCCGCCTTGACCAGACAGGGCAAGAAAGTGCTGATCGTGGATTTGGACCCGCATGCCTGCGCCTCCGTGCATTTGCGCTATTACCCGGACGAGATGCAAAGCTCGGTCAACGACATCTTTGCCAAACACAGCGCGGATCCGGCCTATATGGAGGAGATGTGGGACAGGATCAGGCAGCATCACGCGGGGCTTGAACTGGATGTTGTGCCGGCAAATATCCGCCTTGCGGAGCTTGAGGTGGATCTGCGCCACCGCAAGGGGAAAGGCGCCATTTTGCAGCAGTCTCTGGAGCATGTGCGGCAGGAATATGATTTTATTGTTCTGGACTGTCCGCCGCACGTAGGCATATTATTGGTGAATGCCCTGGTGGCTTCGGATTTGCTTGTTATACCGATCCAGACGGACTTTCTCGCCCTGCACGGATTGAAGCTGCTTTTTGACACTGTAAAGGTGCTGAACAAGGTGTTGCCGAGGCCAATCTGCTACCGGATCCTGCCCACCTTGTACGACCGCAGGGCCAGAGCCTGCGCCAGGGTGCTGGAGCTTTTGGCGCTCAAGATGAGAGACAGCATGTTCAACACGGTCATCGGCATGGATACGCGCTTTCGCGAGGCCAGCGCCCAGGGGCGCGTCATATACGAGATAGCCCCGGAAAGCCGGGGAGCGCGCGAATACGAAGAACTAGCAAAAGAGATAATCGCCCTATGAACAAAAGCCCTGAAGAATATTTCAAGGAACAGAATTTTGAGGCCGTACACTCCGGCAACACCGGACTCACTCCGGCGGAACAGGCTTTTATGGACAAATATGTCGGCGTCGACGGCCGGGCGGTAATTGACAAGCTGGGCCTCGATGCGCCGGCGCGGCAGGCGCCTGACGCTGACGTGCACAAAGAAATGGATTCTGAGGTTCCGCTTGACGAAATGCTGCGCAGTTCGCCTGAACTGCTCATGGTGGGTTTTTTTATAGGCGGACAGGAGTTCACCATTCCCACGGTCGCCGTACAGGAGGTCATCCGCTACGAGCCGGTGGCCAAACTGCCTTCCGCGCCGCAATTCGTGGCCGGGGTCATAAATTTGCGCGGCCGGGTCACTCCTTTGCTCCATCTGCGCGATGTACTGGAAGTATCCTCGCCGCGCCAGGATATCGACAAATTTATAATCGTTTGCAGGCGCAAAGGCATTCAGATAGGCATGATTATCGAGAAAGTGCATACGATGTACAGGGTGATACAGTCTGATATAGATTGGAGCATAGAAGCCCATATCGGGGCGAACGTGGATTTTGTGGCTGGCCTTTTAAAGGTGCGGGATCAACTGGTGGGCATTGTCTCTGTTGATCGGGTAATTGCCAGCATATTAAAGTGAGTGGGGATATTGTATGTCAAAGCACATCCTGATTGTGGACGATTCGAAGACGATTCGCAACTTGGTCGCCTTTATAATGAAAAAGGAAGGCTTCAAGGTCACGATGGCCGAGGACGGTATTGACGGCCTTGAGAAGCTGTATTCCGCGGACGGCATTGATTTGATCATCTCCGACATCAATATGCCGCGCATGGACGGGTTCACCTTCATAAAAACCGTGCGCGAGCAGGAAGCCTACCGTGATGTGCCCATAGTCGTCTTGTCCACTGAGGGCAAGGAACAGGATATCCAGCAGGGCATACAGCTTGGAGCCAATCTGTACATGGTCAAGCCCGCTCAGCCTGACAAGATGATGAAAAATATACGCATGTTGCTCGGCTAGCCGGACAAAGCGCCTGAAGCCAGACGGGACTGGCGCGGCTCTGGTTGTGTTTTCGCGGGCAACGCGGCAAAGGATGGAAAATGAGTCAGGAATTCATGGATCCGGAAATATTGGCGGATTTCATTATTGAGTCCAAGGAACATCTTGAGACTATCGAGCCAAATCTCCTTGAACTGGAGAAAGCCCCGGACAATTTATCCTTGCTCAATGAAATTTTCCGGCCCATGCACTCGCTTAAGGGAGCATCCGGATTTCTCGGTCTGAACAAGATAAACGGTCTCGCCCACAAGGCCGAGAGCGTGATGGACGAACTGCGCAAAGGCGCGACGGTCGTGACTTCCGAGATCATGGACGTCATTTTGGCCACCACGGATTTGCTAAGGCGCATGATAGAGAATTTGGAGACCGAAAACAGCGAGGGGGAGGTCGACACCTCGGAAGCGATAGCGGCCCTGGAGGCCATCTTGGCCGGAGAAAGTATTTCCTTGCAGGCAGGGCGCGGTGCGGAGGAGGCTTCCGCAACGGCGGCTTTATCCGCTGCGGATTCTGCCGATGAGGCCCCTGCCGGGGCGGAGGACGGCGTGACGCAAGCGGATGCGGCCGCGCAGGTTTTTCCGGCCCCGGACGGGAACGATGCCGGACAAACCTCCGCCGAGCGCAAACGGATAGATACCGAAACTTGGCTGGAATCCAGGGAGAAGCTTCCCGCTTACCCCCTGACCTCGTTTGGCGAACCGCATCTGCGCGACTTCATAGAAGAGGCCAAGGAAAATGTGTCCAGTCTTTCGGACGCCTTGCTGGATCTGGAAAAACACCCGGGAGGAGAAGCGGATCTTGTAAACGACATCTTTCGCTATTTCCACAATCTCAAGGGCAACAGCGGGATTATCGCGTACCAGGAACTGAACAGCCTGACCCACGAGGCGGAAACCCTGCTGAACTCCCTGCGCAACAATGAACGTGAGGTTTCCGCCCCTCTGGTGGACCTTTTGCTTTTGTCCGTGGACGTGATTGAAGCCCTGATTTTCTGCATAGACCCGGTTGCCGGCGCGGCTGCGCCTTTCGATATAAGCGAGGTTCTGGAAAAATTGCGTGCGGCTGTGGCCGATGAGGGCATATCCCTGCCCGACAGCCTCTTTGCGTCAGCGCCAAAGGAGGGCGTTGCGCTGGCTGCGGTCTCCGCCGCAACGGCGGCTCCGGCCGGGTCCCAGTCCCCTGTGGACAGCGAGGATGTGAAGATATTTAAAAGCACGGTCGGGCAGCAGTTCGCCCATATTACAGAGGCCGTCAAGGGCATGCGCGCAGACGGGAGCAACAGGGATTACGCCGACGCCATGTTCCGTTCTCTGGTCACCATCCAGAATTGCGCCGGCTTCATGGGGCTTGAGGAGATAAAGGTCTATGCCGCGCGCACGGCCGGGATAGTGGACAAAGGACGGGCCGCGGGCTTGGACTTTTCCATGATGGCGGACCTTCTGGAACAGGAATGCTTTATCCTGCGCGATTTGATATCCCCGGCTATTGATGCCATGTCCGGGAAAATTGATGTTTCGGCCGGGGCTACGGCGCCGGGCAGCGCGCCGGATACGGCCAAGAGCGCGGCTGGGGGACAAAAAACGGCGCAGCCAGGGGAAAAGAAACCGGAAGCGGCCAAAGAACCAGTCGCACCCAAACCTGTTGAAGCCGCGGCCTTGGCGGTCTCTGCCAAGTCCGCTGTGTCCGGCGCGCAGGGCGGCGCAAAGTCCGCCGTTCCCTCCGCAAAGCCCGCCGCCCCGGCGGTCTCTGCCGCAAAGCCGGCCGCCGCCAAAGCCGCCGCCGCTCCCCCGGCCAAACCCGCGGGCGCTGGTGAGGCCTCAGCCAAGGTTTCCTCCACTATTCGCGTGGATCATGAAAAGCTCGATCACCTTATGAATCTCATTGGAGAGCTGATCATCAACCGCAACCGCTACTCCATGCTGGCCCGCCAGCTTGAGGAGACGGGCGCGAGCGTGGATGTCTCCACGATTGCGCAAAATCTCACCGAGACCACGTATTCCATGGCGCGTATCTCCGATGATTTGCAGGATACGATCATGAAGGTGCGTATGGTGCCGGTGGCCTCGGTGTTTTCCCGTTTTCCGCGTCTGGTGCGCGACTTGTCGCGCAAAAGCGGCAAGGAAGTGGAATTGATCGTGGAAGGGGAGGACACGGAGCTGGACAAGAGCGTTGTTGAGGTCATAGGCGATCCCCTGGTGCATCTGATCCGCAATTCCGTCGATCACGGCATAGAGCCGGAAGAGGTCCGGGCCGAATTGGGCAAGCCCCTGCAGGGCAGCGTGTGGCTGCGGGCCTTCTATAAAGGCAACTCGGTGGCCATAGAAATCGAAGACGACGGCAAAGGCATCGATCCCGAGGCCATGCGTCAGGTAGGCGTGCGCAAGGGCATCATCACCCCGGATGAGGCCAAGAGCCTGGACGACCGGGAGGCCATCGAGCTTATCTTCGCCCCGGGATTTTCCTCCGCTGCGGTCATCACCGACATTTCCGGCCGCGGCGTCGGCATGGATGTGGTGCGCACCAATATAAAAAACCTCAAGGGGAGCATCAACACCGTCTCGGAGGTGGGAAAGGGCACCAAGTTCACGCTTTCCCTTCCCCTGACCCTGGCAATTATCGACGCGCTTATGGTCAATGTGGACGATGAAACCTTCGCCATACCCCTGGATGCCGTATCCGAGACCGTGAAGATAGAGGCGGAAAGGCTGACGGACGTCAAAGGCCGCAAGGCCGTCACTTTGCGCGGAGATGTTCTGGGGATCATCAGTCTGGCGGAATTTCTCGGCCTGCCTTCGCACATGGACGAGGACAGCCTGTTGAACGTGGTGGTCATTCACGACAACGAGCGCCGCCTCGGTCTGGTCGTGGACCGTCTGCTGGAACGGCAGGAAGTGGTGATCAAGCCTCTGGGCGCGTATCTCGGGGACATCAAGGGGATTTCAGGGGCGACGATAATGGGCGACGGTTCGGTGATTCTCATCCTTGATCCGCACGAAATCTACACTCTCGCCACTTCCAAGGCCGTATAATAAAAAATCGGTAAACCCCAGGCTTTGCCTGGGGACTCACAAAGTTTGACTCGAATTTCGAATCAAAACCGTAGCCATGCGGTTTTGATTCGGCGGCTGCGGCGAAAGCGCTGTTTCGCCTTGCCGATCGAGATGCTTCGCATTTCGACGTGACACACTGTCATGCTTTCCATTTCAAGATCAGCGACAGAGCGTTCCACGCCCCGTTCTTCACCGAGGCGTCATAGGCTGGTATTCTATGACAACATGTCAAGAGCTTCGCGCAGTTCCAGGCGCAGGCGGTTGCGTACCGCCGCCCGGACCTCCGAGGACGAGGAGGAGAACTGGCCGGCCCGGATGTTGTATATCTGGGTTATAAGCTTGCGGCCCTCAGTCTGATCCGTGCGGCCGTTCTTGTCTTTTCCGTTTATCAGCCGTTCCTTGTTCACCGACCGCGCCGCCTGGCTGATGATGCGCGCGGCCCCTGCCGGGCCATGCTGGACGGCGGTGCTGAAGAGCACTTCCCTGAAAGCCTGCGGCAACTTCCGGAAGTTTATGCCTGTGGCCTGAGATATGGCCTCTGTAGCCGGTTCGACATGTGTGGCGCGGATAAAGTCGCTTTGCAGACGTTCAAACAGGGCCGGGGTTTCATCGGCGATTTTTCTCCATTCGGCGGGCATACGTCCGGATTTCCCGCCGGTGTCGGCCGGTCCGGCGGTTAAGAGGCGTTTCGCCATCTCCGGGGCTTTTTCCTTGAGATAACTCAGGAAACCGCGCATTGTGCCGGGACGCGAGGCAATCTGGAATTTTCCGTAGGATGTGCCGCCTGTCCCGTCATAGCCTACGGCGGCGACGCCGTCCTCGCCGGATTCGAATTTTGCGGCCAGCGCGCCCTCGTCTTGCCCGCTTCGGGCATCGGACACAAAACGGCCGTCCTTTTCTGGAAAACTTTGCCGGCGTTGCGGCGTTGCCGGCCCTTGCGCGGCGGTTTCCGCAAAACGTTCGTTTCCGGCTTTTTTTCCGCGCGCGAAATCCGGCGCGGCCTCAAACAGGGATATTTCGCGCGCTCCAGCTTTGTCGCCTACAGGATCAAGCAGGGTCGCCCTTGTCTCAATACCTCGATTTTCGCCTGCCCTGTAGCCCAGATCACGCAGAGCAAGCTCGGCGTTTTTCGAGGCGAAGCCGCGTGCCAGAAAACTGTTTGAGTCGCCGGAAAGCGGGCCTCCGCGTAAGTTCAACCTGGAAAGGTCATTTGTCCGCCCGGTCACGAAGCTCGGCTGGGCCGGTTGCCCGTCCCGTTGTGTGCCCTGGGCGGGGTTTTGGCTGTCGGCTGGAATTTTGCGCGTATCCACCATACCTATATCGCCTCTGCCGGTTATGGGCTGCTCTGCGGGAATGCGCCGGACAAGCCCGGAGGGGCGCTTGAACGCAGAATTGCCGGGCCTGGTATTCCGGATGATCTGTCCTGTCTTTCCCTGGGCGGAATTGGCGGCCGGATAGGCCGCCTGGGGCACGGGAAAAACACCAGCCGCCTGCGCCGGATTCAGACCGGGAACGCGGGCGCTGTTCCACTGGTTCTTGTCTGCCCGGCTCAGCTCTCCGGGCAGAAAAGCGGCGAAAGTTTCTTCCCGTCGCTTTGCCTGAACGGATTTTCGTTTCAAATCCGCGAGGTCAGGGTTTGTCGAACCTTGAAATCCCAAAACCGGCCTGTTGGTCACCATGTTGCCTCCCGCGCCGCTTTTGCAGCTTTTTGCGGAACATTTCAAGTGTGTAACGCTCTAAGGGGAAAGGGGCGCGCAAGGCTTTAAGCAAAGGCCGTGCCTGAGTTTATTTGTCAAGCATGATCAAGGTATTAAAGAAAATTTAGACTTTTTTTCCGTCCACGCCTCTGAAAGGAGTCAGGATTTTGAATACGGCGGTGGCCTGTCAGGCGGTTGAATTTCCGAATTGTTTTCCGGTCTGCCTGCCGGCGCCGAATTGACTTCACAGGCACGGGCTTGATAGAAACGTCAGAATCAGTCAACGGAGAGCTTCCCCATGCCCAAAATCGCCGGCGGGCGCGCGGCGCGCGGCCCTTGTTTTTTGTTCCTTTTTTTTGTTCTGGCGTTTTTTTGCCGGCCCGGACGCATCGCGGCCGAAGAAACAGGCGCCGGGCAGACCCCTGCGTACGGCGACACGAGAATCAGCGCCATGATCGGGGAACCTTCAAACCTTATCCCCTATCTTTCCTCCGACAGCTCCTCCAGCGAGGTCGCCGGACATTTCTACATCGCCCCCCTCAAATACGATCGGGATTTGCAGGTTATCCCCTATGCCGCGGAAAGCTTTTCGCTCTTGGAAGAAGGCAGGCGTCTGCGCTTTACCCTTAAAAAAGGCATATTCTGGAGGGACGGGGTGGAAGTGACTGCGGACGACGCGGAATTCACCTACAGAATGATGACCGACCCCCGCACCCCCACCGCTTATGCCGGGGATTTCATGATCATCAGGGAATTCAGGAAACTGGACCGCTACAGCTTCGAAGCTGTCTACGAAAAGCCGTTTCCACGTTCCCTGAATACCTGGATGGGCGCGCTTCTGCCCAAACACGCCCTTGAAGGACAGGATTTGCGCAACACCTCCCTGATCCGCAGTCCTCTGAGTTGCGGTCCCTACGTCTTAAGCGAATGGGAGCCCGGAGCCAAGTTGACCTTGAACGTCAACCCGGATTATTTCCTGGGCCGCCCCTATATCGATCGCCTGATCTACCGCATCATTCCGGATGTGACCACGATGTTTCTGGAGCTTAAAGCGGGAAAGCTGGACGTGATGGGTTCGCTTACCGGTTTGCAGTACAGCCGGCAGGCCACGGAAGCGGCCTTTCAAAAAGAATTCGCCACCTACCGCACCTTGGCTTCGGCCTATACCTATCTGGGCTACAACCTGAAAAGCCCGCTCTTTTCCGATGCGCGCGTGCGCAGGGCCATCGCCCACGCCATAAACAAGGCGGACATCATAAAGATGGCTCTTCTGGGCCAGGGCGAGCCGACCATCGGCCCTTACAAACCGGACGCCTGGGCGTACAACCACGAGATAAGCGACTATGCCCACGACCCGGAGAAAGCCTTGTCCCTGTTCGCGGAGGCCGGCTGGAAGCCGGGCCGGGCCGGTCTTTTGGAAAAGGACGGGCTGCCTTTTTCCTTCACCTTGCTCACCAACCAGGGCAACGAGCAACGCGTGAAAACCGCGATCATCATCCAAAGCCAGTTGAAAGCCGTGGGCGTTGAGGTCAAAATCCGCACCGTGGAATGGGCCGCTTTTCTCAAACAGTTCGTGATGCCCGGTTATTTCGACGCGATCATTCTCGGCTGGACGTTGCCTCAGGATCCTGACGGCTACGACGTGTGGCATTCGTCACGCCGCGAGGGCGGGCTCAATTTTATCGGCTACGCGGACGCCGAGGCCGACGCCTGCCTTGAGGCAGCCCGTTCCACACTGGATCAGTCCGTGCGCAAAAAATATTATGACCGTTTTCAGGAGATACTGCACAGGGATCAGCCCTATTGTTTCCTTTACGTCCCCTACGACATTTCAGCCGTGCAAAGGCGCTTTCGCGGCATTGACCCCGCCCCGGCCGGTATCTTCCATAACACCGAGCAATGGTGGGCGCCGCTTGATGAGCAGCGATACAGGATAAGCGCGGGATGATCCGCATTCAGAACATATTGGACAAAGTGGGCGAATACCACAGTCCGGAGCAGGTCGATCTGGTGCGCAAGGCATATGTCTATGCCGCTGCCGCCCATGCCGGGCAGGTGCGCCTTTCCGGTGAACCCTATCTTTCGCATCCGCTGGCCGTCGCCAACACACTGGCCTCCATGCGCATGGACGGCTCCACAGTGGCCGCGGGCTTTCTGCACGACACTGTCGAGGACACAAAGGTCAGCAGCGCGGACATCAGGGAGAACTTCGGGGAGGACGTGGCCTCCCTGGTGGACGGAGTAACCAAGATCAGCCTGCTCAATTTCGACAGCAAGGAGGCGCAGCAGGCGGAAAACATACGCAAGATGCTCCTGGCCATGAACGAGGACCTGCGCGTGATTTTCATCAAGCTCGCGGACCGTCTGCACAACATGCGCACCCTGGAATACATGAAGCCGGACAAGCAGCGACGCATCTCCCAGGAGACGATGGACATCTACGCCTCGCTCGCCAATCGCCTGGGGTTGCACCGGATCAAGCTGGAACTTGAGGACTTGAGCTTCCGTTACCTGCATCCGGATTCGTACGGCCATATCGCGGACTGGATCGAAAGGCACCGGGCGGACGACGCCGAGTATATTGAGGAGGTGATCCGCATCTTTCAGGACGTCCTTAAGCGCAACCGGTTAAAAGCGCGCGTCAAGGGCCGGATCAAGCAGATATACAGCATATTCCGCAAAATGACCGCCCAGAATATTTCCCTGGACGAAATGCACGATATCATCGCCTTCAGGGCTATTGTGCCGGAAACCAAGGATTGCTACGCGGTTCTGGGGCTGGCGCACGCCACATGGAAACCCGTGCCCGGCCGCTTCAAGGACTATATATCCATGCCCAAGGCCAACATGTATCAGAGCCTGCACACGACAGTCATAGGGCCCAAGGGAGAGCGCATGGAGATCCAGATCCGCAGTGAGGAGATGAACAACCTGGCTGAGAACGGAGTGGCCTCGCACTGGCTCTACAAGGAAGGGGGGCGCATCAAGGCCAGGGATGTAAAAGAATTTAACTGGCTCAGGGAGATGCTGGACTGGAGCAGGCTTGAGGATAATTCACGGGAATTTATGCGCTCTCTGCGCTTCGGCCTGTTCAAGGAGGAAATCTATGTCTTCACTCCGCGCGGACGGGTGATGGAATTGCCGGAAAATGCCACACCGGTTGACTTTGCCTATCAGGTGCACACGGAGATCGGCGACCACTGCGCCGGGGCAAAGGTCAACGGACGGCTCGTGCCCCTGTCCGCCCTCCTTAAAAGCGGGGATACGATAGAGATCATTGCCGCCCAAAATCACCACCCCAGCAGGGACTGGCTGAAATTCGTCAAGACCGCCAAAGCGCGAACGCGCATACAGAATTATATCCGTACAGAGGAAAGGGCGCGCAGCATTTCCCTTGGCAGGGAGATGCTGGAAAAACAGGGGCGCAGGCTGGGCGTGAACGTCTTGAAGGCCGTAAAGGACGGCTCCTTGTTAAAATGCGCGTTGGGTCTGAATTACAAGGATGTCGATTCCCTGCTTTCGGCCGTGGGCTATGCCAGAATCACCCCGCGCCGCGCCCTGCATCTGCTTTTGCCCAAAACAGCGGAGCCGCAAAAGGAAGAGGAGAAGGCCGAAACCAGACCGTCCGCCAGACCTGGAGGCGGCAAGGCCGACAGCGTGGTCATCAAGGGCATAGACGACATGCTGGTGCGTTTTGCCAAGTGTTGCAACCCGGTGCCGGGAGACGCCATCATCGGCTACATCAGCCGGGGTCGGGGCGTGGCCGTGCATACCGCCGACTGCCCCACCATAAGCCAGATGGAGCCGGAACGCCTTTTGTCCGTTTATTGGGAAGGAGGGGACGAGGTTCAGCCTTTCCCCGCCCGCATCCGCATCCTCTGTAAAAACGAACGGGGTGCCCTGGCCAGGATCGCCGCTGTTTTGGAAGCCGCCGGGGTAAACATCGATTCCGGATCGTTCCGTTCCGGCATAGACGGGCGCACGGAAATCGAAATGCTGATCGAGGTCGCCGATATAGCCCAGCTTCTTTTGACTTTGGATCGCCTGCACAAGATTGACGTCGTGCTTGAGGTCTCGCGCATGACGGCGGCGGGCGCGGGCGAGACAAGATAACACCGGGTACGCTGTAACATTTAAAAATGCGTATCAAACAGCGTGCTATCCGCCGGGCGGACAAGCGCGACGCGATGTCTCGCGCCGTTGCGGTTCCAGGCGCAAATTTCGCGCCTGGAACCGGGAGAGGGGAGATTATTTCTTGTTCACGGTGATGGTGCGCGCGGCCGCCTTTTCAGGTTCCCGGCGCGGCAGGACAATGGTCAGAACCCCGTTTTTGTGCTCGGCGCTCACAGCGTCTTCATCCGCGTCTTCCGGCACGGACAGGGTGCGGGTGAAGCTCCCGTACAGGCGCTCCGTATAGTAGCTGCGCGTATGCTCCTCGTCTTCGGCCTCCCGGGCCTTTCTTTCCTCGCGTTTTTCTCCGCTTATCACCAGTTCGTTGTCTTTTATTTCCACTGTGATGTCGTTTTCATCAATCCCGGCCAGTTCAATATTGATGATATATTTGTCTTTTTCCCTTTGAATATCGAGCGCGGGACGGAATGCTCCCCTTACCTGGGTCTGCACATTGGTATTATGCAGGGATAAGCCGTCCATGAGCACGTCAAAAAGCCGATCCAAACCGGTAAAGCGCGAAAAATCCGGGATATTTGAAACGGCTGACGGCGTCACGAAACCGTTTGTCCAAACTCTGTTGGGCGAAGTAATGGCTATGGTTTTCATATTTAACCCTCCTTTGTGCTTGTTGCACAAAAGATAAATTCTGGTTCGCCATAGTCAAGAGGTAAAGGTGAAAATTTTGGCGGCTTACGCCGCCCGCAAGGTCGGCGCGCCTGTTCTGTCATTTCAAGCGTGAACTGCTCTAATCGGCAAAATTTCCGCTCTCCTTTTTCACTCCCAGAGCCATCTTCCACAGCAGGGACAACACCAGAGCGCCGACGGCGCACACGCCGAGCGCGATGGTTATTTCTCTGCCTGTCGGCGTATACGGGGTGATGTCGTCGAACATGTTGGGCGTGAAGCCGCCGATCAAAAGGCCCAATCCCTTGTCGATCCAGGTCGCCGCCACCAGCATGACGAGCGCTACGGGCAAAAGCGTCCGATGTTCACGCAGGGAAGGAGGGAGCAGAAGTGCCAGAGAAAGGATGGCCATAGCCGCTGCGGCCCACATCCAGCGGCTTGCCCAATGTCCTCCGTGCCCGGCAAAGAGGAAGTCTATGGGCTCCCTGTGTCCGGGGATGCCGCTGTAAAAGGCTGTGAACAGCTCCAGCAGATAGAAGAAAACATTGACGCACATGGCATAGACAATGATTGTGGTCAGTGTTTTTACGGCTTCGCGTCCGGGGTCGAAACCTGTCAGACGCCGCACGAGGAAGAGCAGCAAGAGCAGCAACGCAGGGCCTGAGCAGAAGGCCGAGGAGAGGAAGCGGGCGGCCATGATGGCGGTAAGCCAGTAATGGCGTCCGGGGATGCCGGCGTAAAGGAAGGCCGTGACTGTGTGGATGGAAAAGGCCCAGAGTATGGAAAGATAGACAAGCGGCTTTATCCATTTCGGGGGTTCGGTTTCCAGTCGCTCGGCCTCCAGAGTCGCCCAGCCGATAATTACGTTTAACGCGAGATAACCGGTGAGCACCAGCATGTCATAGAACATGACGGAAGACGGCGCGGGGTGGAGCATGACGTTCAGCATGCGTTGCGGCTGTCCCAGGTCCACCACAATGAACAGGGCGCACATGACGACTGCCGCCACGGCCATGAATTCGCCGAAAATGATTATGCGCCTGAATTTTTTGTAGTGGTGGAAATAGGCCGGCAGCACCAGCATGACCGCCGATGCCGCGACCCCGACAAAATAGGTGAACTGCGAGATATACAGACCCCACGATACGTCCCGGCTCATACCGGTGAGGGAAAGCCCCTCCCGCAGCTGCTGCAGGTAGACCAGACCGCAGCCGGTGATGAGGCAGAGCAGAAAGACAAGCCAGATATAGTAGGTCTTTGGACCGGAAAGCAGTTTTTCGAGCATGGTCCGGCCTCCTAGATGATGTAATAAACGCCGGGCCGGGTGCCGAGAGACGGCTTGCGGCGTATGCTGTAGTTTTCGGCCAGCGCCCGGCGCGGCGTAGATTCCGGGTCTTCCAGGTCTCCGAAGAGGATGCGGCCGTTCGAGGCTTCAACGCAGGCCGGCATCCGGCCGACGGCCAGGCGTTCCGCGCAGAAGTTGCACTTTTCCACCACCCCGATCATGCGCGTGGGAAAGGCCGGGTTCGGAGGCGGATCCGGCAGGAACAGGCGGGGATCTTTGAAATTGAAGGATCGCGCCCCGTAAGGACAGCCGGCCATGCAGAAGCGGCAGCCTATGCAGCGATGGTAGTCTATCGCCACAATGCCGTCTTCGGTTTTGTAGGTGGCCCCGGTTGGGCAGACGCGCACGCAGGGCGGGTTGTCACAATGGTTGCACAGCAGGGGAAACACGGAGGAGCGCGTGCGCTCGTCCGGGCGGTCGTTCACGGCATCGGGAAAGACGCGCGCGAAGGTGTCGTGCCAAAACCATTTGACGTTCCGGGGGCCGTCTATGCGCGGCACATTGTGCTCTTTGCGGCAGACCTCAGCAAGCAGGGCATAGTCTTCCGGTCCGCCGAATTCGCGCGTTTTGACGACCATGCCCCAGCGCTTGGCGCGCAGGGATTTTTCGTTCCTGCCGTACCGTCCGGGCGCGACACCGGCCAAAGCTTCGCCAGACAGGGCCGTGCCGCCGATCATGGTGAAGGCCGACAGCCAGGCCGTTTTTATAAAGCCGCGTCTGTTCATTTTCTGTTCTCCACGGGTAGGACATGGCAGGTCCAGCAATAGGGGTAGACGCTGCTGGCCTCATGGCATCGCTCACAGAATTCGCGGTAGTTCGCGTGGCAGCTCAGGCAGGTATTCTGCAGGCTTACAGCCCATGTTCTGCCGTCAGCGGCGGTGTAGGAGCGGTTTTCTCCGCGCAGCGCCTCGTCTCTCCACTCGTTGAGCAGTTGCATGTGCCGGGAGCGCATGAGTCCCGTGTCCTCAATACAGTTTTTTTCATCTTTCGGCGGCACGATGCCGGTGTCTTTGTAGTCGCGCCCCAGCACTCCAGCCCAGAAAGGGGCGCTGAACAGGATCACGACTATTGCTATCCCGGCGAGCACCGGTCTGGCGTTGTACATTTATCCGTCCTCCCCCTGTTCTTCGGTCTCGTCGTCTACACCGGGCAGGTCCTCCTGGCGCAGGTCCGTGGTGCGTCTGCCCTCGCCCTTCATAATTAGGGCGTTGCCCACCAGTTCGTGCAGGCCGCTTACGCTCACCCCCGGCGCCCAGTAGTCCGCGAGAGGCGGCAGTGTGGCGCGGTCCAGGGCGCAGATGCAGGCCATATGGTTGACGCCGAATTTTTGCTGTACATGGCGCAGGGCGTTGCCGCGCGGCATGCCGGCGCGCATACGCAGTTCCATGATTTCTTCCGTGTTCAGGCCCGAGCCGGCCCCGCAGCAGAAGGTCTGTTCGCGGATGGTGTTTTCCGGCATTTCCACGAAATTGTTGCAGACGGCCCTCAGCACATGGCGCGGCTCGTCAAGAATCCCCATGCTGCGCGCGGGATTGCAGGAATCATGGAAGGTGACGATCAGATGGTCGTTACGGCTCGGATCCAAGTTGAGCTTGTTGTGGTGGATGAGATCGGCGGTGAATTCGGCGATGTGCACCATCCTGGTCGAAGCCGCGTTTTTGAAGACCGTGCCGGTCAGCGGCGAAACCGGAAGCGTCGTGTTGGCCGGGGCCGGTCCGTTGTAAGTGTCCATGTACTGGTTGATCACCCGCCACATGTGCCCGCATTCTCCGCCCAACAACCATTTTACGTTCAGGCGTTTGGCCTCGGCGTACATTTTGGCGTTAAGTTTTTTCGCCATGTCGAAGCTGACGAAAGAGCCGAAATTCCCCCCTTCCGAAGCGTAGGTGGAAAGGGTGTAGTCAAGGTCCAGTTCGTGGAAGAGCAGCAGGTAGCCCATGAAGGTATAGATGCCGGGGTCCGCGAACACGTCGCCTGAAGGGGTGATGAAGAGTATTTCGGCATTCTTTTTGTTGAATGGCGTCTTGGGGCGGATGCCGGTGACCGTTTCACAGTCGTCGGCCAGCATTTCCACTATTTCCACGAAGGAATGGGGTTGGATGCCCAGATGGTTGCCGGTGAAGCTGCAATTCTTTACCGGATCCATGATCCAGTGTGTGCCCAGCCCCACCTCGTGCAGCAACTCACGCACGATCATGGTGATTTCCGCCGTGTCCACCCCGTACGGACAGAACAGGGAACAGCGGCGGCATTCCGTACACTGGTAGGCGTAATAGAAGAGTTCCTTGACGATGTCTTTGTCCCAGGAGCGCGCGCCCGCCGCTTTGCCGAGCAGTCTGCCGGGCAGGCTGTGGGTGCGGCGGTAGAGCGAACGCAGAAGCTCGGCCCGCAGGACGGGCATGTTTTTGGGGTCGTTGGTGCCGAGAAAAAAATGGCATTTGTCGGCGCAGGCCCCGCAACGCACGCAGATGTCCATAAAGAGCTTGAGAGAGCGGTGTTTCTTAAGCCTTTCGGCAAAGGCGTCGCAGAGAACGCGCTCCCAGTCGTCAGGCAGTCCCCACTCGTCCGCCGCCGGATCCCACTCGTGGGGATTGGGCATGTGCAGCGTTTCCATGGTTTCTTTTTTCGCGGGGTAACAGAAGTTCCCCGGAGCGAACTTTGGTCTTACGTCGAACCATGACTCATCCGGAAAAGGCGGCCGGCCGGCAATGAGGGTATGGGGCGGCGGTAGTTTCGCCATGTTGATGTCTCCTTTACCATTTCCGTATGAAAAACCGCGTCCACCGATTTTTACGGGCATCCGCGTTGAGAGGTAAACGTGCAACGCGTGGGTCGCAGGCTGGATTGCGCGGTTTCCGGGTACAACTTATGGAAGTTCGCACTTAGTACCATGTATCGCTTAAAGCTGCGCGTTCGCTTCGTTTTAAGCGACAGGATCGCACGGCCATAAAACGCGGTTTTTCGCCGTGCTCACGCCGCCTGTGGCGGCGCGCCGGGTTTGTCCGCCCGGCGGCTGGTACGCTGTTCGATATGCATTTTTAAGCATTACAGCGTACTAGATGGTGTCGTCACTACATCTATGACACGCTGAAAATATTTGAATATTGTCTAGTTTTGCGAGACAAAGATCTTCAAATAATTTCACATCATTATCAATCATATGACGACACCATCTAAATGCAAATTTTCCGAAATTCGTGCCTGGAGACGGAATTGCGCGAAAGTATGCCGCGTAGAATGCCCCCTTTTCCGGCATAAACCAAACAAGGAGCAAGGATAATGAAGGTTTACTATGAGAAGGACGGAGATCTGAACATACTGAAAGGCAGGACCATAGCGGTTATCGGGTACGGCAGCCAGGGTCATGCCCATTCCCTGAACCTCAGGGACTCCGGCCTTGATGTAATCGTCGGTCAACGTCCCGGCGGTCCGAATTACGATCTGGCCAAGGAGCACGGCTTCGCCCCCATGTCCGTAGCGGAGGCTGCGCAAAAAGCGGATATCATCATGATCCTGCTCCCGGATCAGCATCAGGCCGGAATCTATGAGCAGGACATAAAACCGCACCTCAAAACAGGCAAGGCCTTGCTCTTCGCTCACGGCTTCAACATCCATTTCAATCAGATTCTGCCGCCCGCCGATGTGGACGTCATGCTCATAGCCCCCAAAGGCCCGGGACACTTGGTCCGGCGCACTTTTACCGAAGGCGGAGGCGTTCCCTGCCTCGTGGGCATCCACCAAGACGCGACCGGCAAGGCTCTGAAAACGGCCCTTGCCTACGCCAAGGGCATCGGCGGCGCACGCTCGGGGGTTATCGAAACCACTTTTCGCGACGAAACGGAAACGGATCTTTTCGGAGAACAGGCGGTGCTCTGCGGCGGATTGTCCGCCTTGATCAAGGCCGGATTTGAAACCCTGGTCGAAGCCGGATACGCCCCTGAGCTGGCCTTCTTCGAATGCATGCACGAGGTCAAGCTGATAGTGGACCTGATTTACGAAGGCGGCCTCTCGCGTATGCGTTACTCGGTCAGCGACACCGCTGAATACGGCGACTATGTGTCTGGTCCACGCATCATAACCGAGGAAACGAAAAAGGAAATGAAGGCCATTTTGCGGGACATCCAGCAAGGGGTTTTCGCCCGCAACTTCATCTTGGAGAACAAGGCAAACATGGCTTCTTTCAAGGCCATACGCCGCATGCAGGCCGAACATCCCATCGAAAAGGTGGGAACGGAACTGCGGGCTATGATGCCTTGGTTGAAAAAGAAATAATCTCTCTCCCGTAAACTCACTGCCGAAACAAATTGCGTCCGGCAATTTGTTTCGGCAGCCTTCGTAAATCCGTCCTATTGAATTTCTTACACTGAAAACCGGGGCTGAACCAGGATGATCGCCAGTATTGAAGGACAGTTGGGCGAAATAACGGAAAATTCCTGTCTTGTCATAACCTCCGGAGGCGCCGGATATGAAGTCGGCATAAGTTCATCGCTTCTCGCGCGTCTGCCGGAAAAAGGCGAAAATGTGCATTTTTTCACGGTCACCGTGGTCCGAGAAGACGCACTTGAATTGTTCGGCTTTGAAACCTGGGACGAGCGTGAAACTTTTCTGGCGCTGATTTCCATATCCAGGGTAGGGCCGCGCACCGCCTTGTCCATTCTTTCGACGTTTTCGCCGGATGACTTGCGTCGCCTTGTGGCGGAAGACGACCCCATCTCTCTTACCCGGGTGTCCGGCATAGGCAAAAAGACAGGCCAGCAAATTTTTCTGGAACTCAAGTACAAGCTGAAGGGCGAGGTCACGCCCGGCCTGACGCGGTACGCTTCACGCCCTGGAGGCGTGTTGCAGGATGCGACGGCCGGTCTTGTCAACCTGGGATATGCGGAGAATGAGGCTTTAGCCGCGGTAAAGACCGTGCTGGAGAAAGAAAAGGGATTGGATGTGGGCGAGGTTCTGAAAGCGGCTCTGAAAATCCTGGCGCGGAGCAGAGCATGAGTGAAGACGCGCTTCCGGATGAACAACTCAGACCGGGAACACTGGATGAATTCATCGGGCACCAGACTCTGCGCGGCAACCTGAAAGTTTATCTCCAGGCGGCGAAAGAACGCGGGCAGGCCTTGGATCATGTGCTTTTCTACGGCAACCCCGGCCTCGGCAAAACCACCCTGGCGCAGATTATGGCCGGAGAACTGGGGGTGAACATGGTTTCCAGTTCCGGGCCGGTGCTTGAGCGTAGCGGAGACCTTGCAGCCATACTGACCAGCCTTTCCCGTAACGATATTCTTTTTATTGACGAGATCCACCGGATGCCTGTCGTGGTGGAGGAGGTCATGTACCCGGCGCTTGAAGACTTCAGGCTGGACTTGGTCATAGGCCAGGGGCCGGGAGCGCGGACGGTCAAAATACCGGTCGAGCCCTTTACTCTCGTCGGGGCGACGACGCGCATCGGGCTTTTATCCTCGCCGTTGCGCGACAGATTCGGAGTTATTCTTCACCTTGACTTCTATTCTCCGGAAGAGCTGGCGCGTATTGTAAAACGCACTGCACGCATTCTCGGCGTGTCCATAACGGATGCCGGGGCGTTCGAAATTGGCAGGCGCTCCCGCGGTACGCCGCGCATCGCCAACCGTTATTTGCGGAGGGTTCGCGATTTTTCCACGGTAAACGGCTCGGAATTGATAGGAAAAGAAGAGGCGGCAAACGCTTTGGCGCGGATGGACGTTGATGAAAACGGCCTGGATCAGATGGACAGAAAATTGCTGTCCGTTCTGATCGAAAATTACGGAGGCGGACCAGTCGGACTGAAAACTCTGGCGGTAGCCTGCAGCGAAGATGTGCGCACCCTTGAGGACATTTACGAGCCCTACCTTGTCCAAAGCGGCTTTTTGAAACTAACCCGCCGGGGCCGGGTGGCTACGCTTAAGGCCTATGAACACATAAAGCTGTTTGGGTGAGAGCGAAGCTGTTCAGATTTCCATGGGGAAATCTGTATTTGGAATCCCAATGAGATATCCGCCGGAACCCGCAAATTTTATTAACAATATAAATATATCATATAGATATATTAAAAGTCCGAGATATTTCCATTTAAATTTTCAAATTTCTTCTGCCGTGAGATAATGCGATTTAGGTGATATTTTGAGATATTTTGTAAAAATCAACGAAAATTTTATTTTACCCTGTTAATTTTTTTCATGTCCACTGTGATTTGCCCGGAGATGTTTCGCCGTATCGTCTGGAAGAATAGGGTTTTACGCCTTTGAAAACAGGTCACGCTTCAAAAAAATCTTCATTTATATCAATATAATATACTCAAAAAATAATGTGAAAGCCTTTTTTTAAGCGAGGATGTCAAGGGATAATTTCCGCCTTGTCCACTTCCCTACCCCTGCCGTATATACGAGCCATGCAAAAAAAATGGGCAAAAATTCTTAAAATTCTTGATAAAAGCATCGCTCCGGCACAACTCAAAGTCTGGTTGCAGCCGCTGATCCCGGCGCGGGACGAGGGCGGCCTGGTATTGTCGGCTAAAACGGAATTTGTCTGCGCCCATGTCAACACATGGTTTATCTCCGCCCTGAAAAGCGCGGCAACGGAAGTTTTCGGCTTCGATTGTCCTGTGCGGGTTGAATGCCGGCCCGGTTTGCCTTTGCCGTTCAACGACCCGGAAAAGCCGGAGAAATCGCTGCCGATCGACGAAACTTCGCCTGTTGCGGCGTCGGACGACGAAGAAAACCGGCAGCCGGGAAGTCCGGAACCCTGTGCGGGCTTTTTAGCGGCTCCGCCTTCCAGCCCCCTGCCGGCGGTCAGACAAGTTCATCTTCCTTATGATCCGCGGCCGAAACGCGAAGACTCACATAAGGAACGGCAGTGGCGTTTTTCCTTTGACGATTTCGTGGTCGGCCCCTGCAACCGGCTGGCGCACGCAGCGTCCCTGAGCATGTGCGATACGGGAAAAAACGCGGCCGTTCTTTTTTTAAGTTCTCCGCCCGGCCTTGGGAAAACGCATCTCATGCAGGCTGTGGGGAAGCTGCTGTGCGAAACGTGCAACCGCCGGCGTCCAAAGGTGGAATACCTGACGGCCGAAGAATTCGCCTCGCATTTTATCTATGCTTTGAAAGGCACGGGCAACGACATGCTCGCATTCAAAGCCAGATACCGGGAACTGGACCTGCTACTGCTTGACGACGTACACTTCCTGCAAAGCAAGGTTAAGACCCAGAACGAATTGCTCTATATTTTGCAAAGCCTCGCCGCCAACGGCGGAAAAACGGTGTTCTCCAGCTCGTTTGCCCCTCATGATTTTAAAAACATGGACGAGCAGCTTTTTTCACGCATGTCGGCCGGGCTTTTATCCTTTATCGAACACCCGGATGAGGATACAAGGAGGGGGATATTGCGACGCAAGGCCTCTTTACATCAGATCCGTCTTCCGAAAGAGGTCGAGGACATTCTGGCCGGTCCCGCTTTTGACGATGTGCGCAAAATTGAAAGCTGCCTGCACACGCTTATCCACAAAGCGCGGCTCATGAACTCCATGCTGACGCCAGAGCTGGCCATGGAGGCCATAGGGCAATATTCCGAATATCGCGCTCCGAGGGACATTGAGAGTATTATCGCCGTCATTTGCAAACTGTATGGGCTTACAAGGGAACAACTGTCGTCCGGCAGCCGCAGGCAGGAATACGTTTCCGCGCGCAATACGGCTTTTTATCTTGCCAGAAAATATACCGACCTGTCTCTGGAGGCGATCGGCAGACGATTCAACCGGCGGCATTCAACGGTAATCAAGGGCATAACCTGGCTTGAACGCGAACTCTCCCGCCGAAGTCCGCTAGGACTTCAACTGTCCAACTCCATCAGTATAATTGAAAAAAACGCCCGCATCTCCTCTCCCGGCGCCCCTATGCACGCTAATGACGCCGCGCGCCCGTGCTTAAATCCTGTGGTGACAACCTAAGTCATTGGTATTGCGCAGCGCGGCCTGGGTAATCAGGTAAGCGGTCTGGCAGCCGTGGAAAAGTTCCACCACCGGACGGGACAAGGTCGCGCTACGGTAAAATTCGTGGATATGGCGGGACAGGTCGCGAAGCTCCTCAAAGGCTCTGGTCAGGCGCGCCCCGGTTCGGGTGATCCCCACATAGTTCCACATGGTATTGCGGATAGTGGCCCAATCCTGGGCAATCAGGGCCGGATCGTCATTGCGTTCGTCGCCCAGCGCTTTCCAGTCCTCAATCTCCCCATACAGGCGCAGGCAGGGATCAAGTCCGCTTTTTATCGTGGCGCTTATGTCGTCGCCCGCCGCCTTGCCCCAGAGCAGGGCTTCAAGCAGCGAGGTGCTGGCAAGGCGGTTCGCGCCGTGCACGCCGGTGCAGGCACATTCCCCAACGCAATAGAGGCGGTTAAGACTTGTGCGCCCCCTGAGGTCCACCAGCACGCCGCCGCAGAAATAATGGGCGGCCGGCACGACCGGGATCGGCTCTGAACGGATATCGATCCCGCGTTCCAGGCAGCTTTGCAGGATCGTGGGGAAGCGCGCCGCCAAGTCTTGCTTCACCCCGCCAAGATCAAGAAAAACGCAAGGTTCCCCGCTGGTCAGCAGCACATCGACTATGGCACGCGACACTATGTCGCGCGGAGCCAAATCGCCGCGGCTGTCGTATCTCTCCATGAAATAATCGCCGCCGCCGGCAAACAGACGCGCGCCCTCGCCACGCAGGGCCTCGGTGATTAAAAACCTCTGCATTTCAACGTAAAAAAGTGTGGTGGGGTGGAATTGCACGAATTCAATATTCATAAGGCGGGCAAACGCCCTTCCGGCCATGCTGATCCCCGCCCCTACGGCGCTTCTGGAATTGGACGAATGCAGATAGACCTGTCCCGCCCCCCCGGTAGCCAGCACCGTAACGTCAGCCAGCATGGTTTCCACCTCGCCCGTGGTCTCGTTCAGGACATAGGCCCCGCAGCACTGGTCCTCAAGCTGATAGCGGTAGGTCATACCCCGGCTGTGGTGGTGCGAGGTCAGAAGATCCACAGCCACGCAGCCCTCGCAGACAGAGATGCAGGGATTGCTGCGCACGGCGGCGTAAACGCATTCCATTATGGCGTTTCCGGTGTGGTCCGCGCAGTGCAGGATGCGGTAAGATGAATGCCCGGCCTCGCGCGTCAGGTCCCAATGCGTTTTGTTCTTGCGATCAAAGGGGACCTCAAGACGCTCGATCAGGATTTCATCCACCGCGCGCGGCCCTTCCTCGGCCAGGAATTTCACCGCCGGAGCGTGGTTGATGTTGTGCCCGGCGGTCATTATGTCCTCTTCAAGCCGTCTTGCGTCATCCTTATCGTAAGCACGGTAGATGATCCCGCCTTGGGCCAGCGCGGAATTGGAGCCGCGCTCCACAGCCGGGGCCAGCAATTTGACGTCTATGCCCTGTTCGGCAATGCGCAACGCCGTGACGCAACCTGCCAATCCCGTCCCGATCACAAGTACGGCGCTGTGGTTTCGCTGTGCTGCCATGAATAACTCCGCAAAACTTCAGCGGCAAATGTCCAGCATCCGCTCCAGGGCTTCCCTTGCGGGCGCTTTTTGCTCCATGCCTATGCTGACCTGATAAGGCGAAACATCTCCGGTTTGCTCGGCCTCGGCCAGGGATTCAAGAGCGGAACAAAGGCTTTCTTCCGTAGTCTGGGCCATGTGCGTGCAGGCGCTTTCCACCAGCGGCAGGATCGTGAGACGTCCGGCATGCTCGGCGGCCAGACGTTCCACGAGATTTATCTCCGTGCCTATGGCCAGTGTCGACCCGGCCGGCGCATCTCCGACATAGCGGATGATAAAGGAGGTGGACCCGGCCGCATCCGCCGCTCTCACCACCTCTGGAAAGCATTCCGGATGCACGACGACTTTTACTCCGGGATGTTCCGAGCGCACACGCTGGATCTGACGCGTGTGAAAACGCGTATGGATGGAGCAGAACCCAGGCCAGAGCAAAAGCCGCGCCTTGTCCGCCGCCTCAACATCAAGTTCCTCCGCTTCCCTGCGCAGGCGCACCTCATGCCGATCCTCAAGCGGGATGCCGAGAAGATCGCCGGTATTGTGTCCCAAATTCTTGTCGGGCAGAAAAAGCACCGCATCCGCCTTGTCCAGAGCCCATTCCAGCATGATGCGGGCGTTGGCCGAGGTGCATACGGCGCCGCCCATGGCGCCGACCGTCGCCTTAACCTCCAGGGTTGAATTCACGTACGCCAGGGGGATGACCTTGCGCCCTTCACGGGTGAGCAGTTCCATGACCCGGCGCACAAGCCTGGATGGAGACATGAGGGCCATGCTGCATTCAGCGGAGGGCTCGGGAAGAAATACCCGCACGTCCGGCCCGGCAAGAAGCGCGGCGGACTCCGCCATAAAATATACGCCGCAAAATACGATATAGCGGGAATCCGCCACCGCGCACCTGCGGGCCAGCTCCAGAGAATCACCGCGCAGATCACAGTGGGCGATCACCTCATCGGCCTGATAATGGTGCCCCACAATCTTGAGGTCAGCGTCGAAGCGTTCGCGCAGCCTTTCTATCGTTTCGTACTGTTCTGAATTTGGCATAATCCGGCATTATGGAACGCGATGCAAGCGCGTCCACAGGTACAGGTGAAGAACATTTCGCACTTGAAAGCGCCTCTCAAGCTGTCCGTTCCAGACTGAACGCAATATCACTCATTCGGATTCCAAATAAAATATGCCATTTTACAGATTCCCGCATGGAAATCTGAACAGCCGCCCGGCGGCCGCTGTCGCCGCGAAGCGGCGCAACTCAGCCGAAAACCGCGTTTTCGGCTGACGATCCTCAGCATTGAAAATTTTATTTTTCAATGCGGATATCAATAGTTTGGTAAGCCGCAGGCAGGCAAAGCCCGCCTGCTCCTTGAAAACCCCACGGTTTTGGCGCCTGCAAGGGCAGGCGCAATTCCAATTCCGGATAAAATTGGAGCGATTTTATCCGGAATGCGCATCAGACCGGCCAATGCTCATGCTGAAATCCGCCACAGGGGCCGAATGGGTAATGCGGCCCACCGAGATGAAGTCGGCTTTGCGCCTGTCGCCCAAGGCAGCCAATGCTCTGATGTTTTCCAGGCGGACTTGGCCGCTTATTTCAACTTCTATTGATTTTGGCACTAAATTCAAGGTATTATGTATAAGATCCGGAGTCATGTTGTCAAGCATTATTCGCGAGACCCCGCAAGCCGAGGCTTCTGCCGCTTCTTCCGGAGTCCCGCACTCCACTTCTATGGGCAGCCCGGAAGGACAGGCGGCGCGCAAGCGGCTTACCGCCGCCGTGATGCTCCCCAGCGCCTGGATGTGGTTGTCCTTGAGCAGAAGCATTTCCGCTAGATTTTTGCGATGATTCGTCCCTCCGCCCACCAGGACAGCGTATTTGTCCGGATAACGCAGACCCGGTGCGGTCTTGCGCGTATCCAGCAAGCGCACGCCACTGCCTTCAAGCTCACTGACGTATTTCCGCGTGAGGTTGGCTATCCCGGACAAGCGGCAGATAAAATTCAAGATCACGCGTTCCGCCCGCATCAGCAGGCAGGCGCCGCCCGTGACAGCGGCCACACAAGTGCCCGCCCGCACCGTTTCGCCTTCCTCGGCGTATTTTGCGATCCGCCGTTCTCCAGGTTCAAGGGCGGACGTCTGCTCAAGGATCATATCTATCAGGGGCAGCCCGGCCAGCAAGGTATCTTCTTTGGCTCTTATTTCCGCTGTGAGCGTGTCTTGCGCGGAAAACACCCCCCGACTCGTCAGATCCGGACCATCCTCAAGCAAGGCCGCGCGGATCGCCCGTTCAAGGTGAACCAGAGCCTCGCCTTCAAAGAAATTGTCAAAAGAAATTTGCGGCATGGATTGTGCCCGGGCACCGTAAATGATAGTGGTATCCAAGTAATAGCGATTTATTCTGCTCTATGGAGCCTGTTTCGTCAACCCTTGCTTTTCCTGTTTCCCCCGGACCGCTGCGCATGGACGAAAAAACTCCCGTTTCGTCTTTCCCGCCTGAAGACCCTGCCGCAAAGGGAATAAAATCAGGACTGGAAAACGACCCCATCCCGGCCGCTCTTCCAGGCCAGCCTGCGCCGGATTCGCACCATCCTGCGGACGTGGCGGAGCGGCTTGAGCTTCTGAGCCTGAAAGAGCAAGTCGATTTGGTCACGGCCCTGCCTCTGGATCAGGCCGCCGAAGCCGTTGCCGAACTCGACGAGCACACCAGGGTTGAGCTGCTTGAAAGCTTGGACCCCGATACCGCCGCAGGCATAGTGGGCGAGATGTCGCCCGACGATGCGGCCGATGTTCTGGACGAACTGGACGAAGACCACAGCGACGCGCTTTTAAGTAAACTGCACCTGGAAGACGCCGAAGAAATCCGCAACCTCATGGCCTTTGACCCGGAAACCGCGGGCGGGGTTATGAATACGGAAATAATCATCCTCTCCCAGGACCTGAGCGCGGACGAGGCCATACGCCAGATCCGCTCCGGAATCGAAGACAAGGAAATCCCTTACTATGCTTATGTGGTGGACCAGAACGAAGTGCTTGTCGGCGTGCTCTCGCTTCGTGACATTATGCTCTGCCCGCCCCGTACGCCCCTGAAGGACGCTCTCAAAAACCACGAACTGATAAGCGTTGTCTTCGACACGGACAAGGAGGAGGTGGCGCGTGTAATCGGACGCTACAATTTCATGGCTCTGCCTGTGGTAGACCATGAAGGCCGTCTTTTGGGCGTCGTATCCCACGACGACGTCATCGACATCATCCAGGAACTGGCCAGCGAGGATATGCTGGGCATGGTCGGGGCCGGCCCTGGCGAAACTACGGACACTCCCTGGTTTGATTCCGTAAAGATGCGTCTGCCCTGGCTTTTGGTCAACATGCTGAATTCAGCCCTGGCCGCCGCTGTGGTCAATCTGTTCGACGGCAGCATCGCCCAGATGGCGATTCTCGCGGTATTCATGCCCATGGTGGCCAATCAGGCCGGCAATACCGGGCAACAGGCCCTGGCGGTCATGATCCGTCAACTGGCCATGGAAAAATTTTCCCGGCGCAAAGCCTGGTGGGCCGTCGTGCGCGAAGGGAAAATCGGACTGGCCAACGGGATTATCCTTGGCCTGCTGGTGTGGACGGCGGTATTCCTTTTTACCGGGAAAGCAGACCTGGCTCTGGTCATGGTGACGGCCCTGCTGACGGACATGGTGCTCGGAGCCTTCGCCGGGGCTTCAATTCCGCTCCTGCTCAAAGAAATGGGCAGGGACCCCGCGCAGGCCTCAAGCATTTTCCTCACCGCCATCACCGACGGGGCCGGGTTCTTCCTTTTTCTCGGTCTTGCCACCCTGGTGCTGTTGTAGTACGCCTCAATAACGCGCGACCCTGCTCAGCCAGCCATCCGGCGCCGGCGCCTTGCCTGTCTGGATCGCTGTATACATCTCATAAAGCTTTCTGGAGTGTTCGCCGATTCCACCATTGCCAACGACCAGTTCCGTGCCGTCCTCAAAAATATAGCCGCCGACCGGGCTGACCACACAGGCCGTACCGAAGCCTCCGGCCTCGATAATCTCACGGGATTGCACGTCCGCTATGAACTTGTCCAGATAGACGACTTCCTGCCTGGCTTTGATCTTCCCGGTTGCCGCCAGTTCCAGCACGGAAACGGAGGTGATGGAACGCAGGATGGAATCCCCGAATTCCGGGATGACAAAAGTTCCGTCCTTGAGCACATGATAGTGATTCATGGTGCCCACTTCCTCAATACTGGTATTGTCCGCGCTGAGATAAAGCACCTGTTCCACACCCAGGCTCTGCGCGTAGCTGTGCGGCCTCAGGGAGGAAGCGTAGTTTCCGGCCGCCTTGGCCGTTCCCGTTCCCCCGGATACCGCCCGGTGAAACTTCTTGCTGATCAGAAGCCGCACCACATTGTTGAACCCACCTTTGTAATAGGCGCCGCTCGGCGAAAGCATGATGCAGTATAAAAGCGTCTTGCTGGGTTTTACGCCCAGCTCGTCCTGGGTGGCGAACATAAAGGGGCGGATGTAGAGGGAAGACTCGGGTTCCGAGGGACACCAATCCCTCTCCACGTCAACCAGCCGGTGCATGGCCTCCAGTTGAACCTCCACCGGGATGGACGGCATGCACAGCACCTCGGCGGAATGATTCTGACGCGCGGCGTTCTGATCCGGACGAAAGATGTATATTTCTCCATCCGCGTGTTTGAAGGCCTTTATACCCTCAAAAAGACACTGCCCATAGTGAAAACACATGGCCCCCGGCATAAGCGTAATGGGGCCGTAGGGCACTATGCGCGGATTGAACCATTCGCCGTCCGCGTAATCCATCACGAACATATGATTGGTGCGCAGTATCCCGAAAGGCAGGTCCGTCCCCTCCGGCGGAGGGTTTTTGCGCTCGTTTCCCGGCAGCAGTTTATATTCAATGCGCATGGAGGACACCTAAACCCGGATATTGAGGATTGAACCCGTCATTTCGTCCCAGGCGCGAATCATGGCTGCATTGGCGCTGTACGCGTTTTCCGTAGCAATCATCCGCGTGAACTCCCGCGCCAAATCCGTATTGGATCCCTCCACAATGCCATGTATCTGGTCCCGCGCCACCTGTCCATCCCGGTAGTCTTCCACCGCCCAGGCGTCATTGGTGTTGCCCTGCTGGATACGGTCCAGGTCCTGGGCAACGGCCGTGTCGTAATTTTCCTGGGTATTGCGCATGCCTCTGGCCGCCACGTCATTGGCGACGCGCACATCGTTCTCCGCCAGATGGTTGATCACGGCCGGGCCGGGACTCATGTCCCTGAAGGTGCCCCCTATACGCACACCCTCATCCATCGGCCCGGTTTCCAGGGCCACATAGCGGGCCTTGAAGCCGTCCGTATTCACATTGGCTATATTGTTGGCCGTGGTCTGCATGACCACATCCAAAGAGGTCAGGGCGGAAAGAGGCGGAGAATAATTCGGCATGACCGGTCTCCTTTGAATGCACGTGCCCAAAAATTTACAACGCTTCACGCAACCTTGCGACGAAAACGCGCCAGATCATACTTGGGTCCTTGATACTTCAATCCCCATACACGGATTGAGCCGCCGCCTCAAGCTGTCCGGGCGTGACCATGTCCCGCAGCACCACGGGCCGTCTGGCGCCCTCTCCCTTGGGGAACAAGGCCAATACAGGGATGCTCGCGCTTTGCAACGCATGCAGCAAATCCCTGCCCGTATCCGCATCGCGGGTGAGATCCACCTTTATTGTACGCACCTTGTAGCGATTACGCAAGTCTTCCATGCGACTTTTACGTAAAGTGGTATATTCCATGGCCTTGCAGCTCGGACACCAATCCGCTGTAAAATCCAGCAGCAGTGGTTCCTTGCCTAGGACGGAAAAAAAAAGCTCCGGCTCAAAGCGTTCCCAGTTCTGATCCCGGCCGCTCGAACCAAAAGCGAAAAAAACCGCCAGGGCCAGCACACTCAAGGCGCAGACGCGCGCTGCGACTCTTCTCGCCCGGTCCGCCCCCGGATGTCCAATCTGGCCCCAGAGCCAGGCCGCCAGGGCCAAGGCGAACAGGCAGACCAAAAAAGCGGGACCCCAGTCCTCCGGCAGCAGGCTTCCGAGATAAACCACGCTGCCCATAAGGAAAAAACCGGTCAACTGTTCAAGACGCAAGGTCCAGGCCCCAGGACGGGGGAAAAGATGCGCAAGGCGCGGATGCGCGGCTATGAGCAGATAAGGCGAAGCCATGCCCAGGCCCACGCTCGCTACGGAAAGCAGCAGCGACGGCAAAGGCTGGCGCACGGCAAAGGCCAGCACTCCCCCCAGCAGTGGGCCGCTGCATGGCGTGGCCAGCAAGGTGGCCAAAAGCCCACCGGTAAAAGATCGCCAATGGGTATGGCTCCCGCTCCTCACCCGCAGATCAAAAACCGGCAGATGAAAAACCCCGAACAGGCTCAAGCCCAGGACGAAAAGCGTCAGGGCGAGGATAGCGATGACCAGGGGCTGTTGAAATATCTCTCCCCAGGCCCATCCGGCAACCCCCAGAAGCAGGGCCAGAACCCCGAACCAAGCCATGATGCCGGCGGCGAAAAAGAGGCAGTCAACTCGAAAGGCCCTTGCCTGCGCTTTTCTGTCCGTCATTGAAAAAATCGCAAGCAAGGCGCCAAATTTCAAACTGACCACCGGAAGCACACAGGGCATGAGGTTGAGCATCATCCCGGCCAGGAGCCCGAAAAGCAACGCCTCTCCCAAAAAACCTATTTCCTGCTCCGGATGAAAAAAAACCGGCTCCAGACCGGAAAAGACAGGGGCATCCCGCCTTACTCCAATATCTGGCGATGCGGCCGTTAAACCTGAAATATCGCTCCCGCCGGAAAAGAACGCCTCGGGAGCCGGGCGATCTTTTTGTGAGGCGTCTCTCTCTCTGATTCCGGTCAGGACAAGAACGTCCACGCCCCGCTTGTAGTCAGCCCACCAGCCCTGCGCCGCGGCCACGGGCAAAGCCTCAGCGTCCTTTGCGGAAAAAAGCAGGGAGAGGGAATCGGAAACGGGCATACAGTTTCGCTCCGAGCACAAAAGTCCGGAAAACTCCGCCCTGACAGCCACGCCGGCAAGCCCGGCCGGGGCTGGGAACTCCGTCCAGAACGTGACCGGACCCGGATAAAGAGGCGGATTTGTCGCGGAAAGACCCGGTAGCGCCACAGAAGCGAAGGGGGTGTCTTTTTTGGGTGTGGCGGCCGGGGCGCGCATCGGCAAAGGCAAAGCATCCCTGTCCATTCCGACGAAGGCAGAAGCCTCTTCCATGGGCATGGCCCCAAGATGCCTGAAGCGCGCCTTGACTGAAGTGGGAATACCTTCGACGCTCTCCGGGCCATAGAGATAGCTTCCCTTCGGAACGCCGATGGTCAGGGCCAGCAGAACCTTTGGTCCTGCCTCGGCAAAGGCGCGGGGATCGGGTGGCGAGGATTGCGAAGTCCCGTCCGGGGAAACGGAGTAAGCGCTCCAGGCTATCTTGCAGTCCGCATAGGATTGCGCACCGACAGCGCTCACGCCGGCAAAGACAAGCAAGAGAGCTGACAGGATAAGGCGCATGGGATTTCTATGCTTTTACGTCAATGCGCGGGAAAAGGTTAGAGGTTCCGGCCAGACCGGTTCCGGCTTCCAAGGTTCCAAAACTTTCCGCCTCTACGGGCAAAATGCCTCTGATTCCGGAAAAATCCACTCCTTCCAAGACCGGGCAGGCGCAGCCGAGCTGGGCCAGCATGCGCGCAGACGCGTCCGGCATAACCGGCCACAGGTGCAGGGCCGTTTTGCGCATGCACTCCAGAAGCGTATAGAGCACCGTCCCCAAAGTTTCGCTGTCCCCCGTCCGCGCCAGCGCCCAGGGGGCCGCCTTGTCCACATATCTGTTCAGGGCGCGCACCAGGTCCCAGAGTCTTTCCAGGGCAAAGGAAAACTGAGCCTGGCCGAACAAATTCTGAAAATCAGCAAGACTGTCCAAGGCCAAAATTTTTATCTCCCTTTCCCTGTCCTTATCTGGTCCGGGGACCGGAACTCTGCCCGCGCAGAACTTTTCCGCCATGACCAGCACGCGTGAAAAAAGATTGCCCAGATCATTGGCCAAGTCCGCGTTAAAGCGCGAAATGAGCGCTTCCTCGGAAAAATCGGCGTCAGACCCGAACTGCATTTCCCGCAGCAGAAAATAGCGAAATCCGTCCAGACCGTAGAGCACAGCCGTATCCAGAGGGGAAACAACATTGCCTATAGTTTTTGACATCTTGACAGCCGTATCCAGAGGGGAAACATCATTGCCTATAGTTTTTGACGTCTTGGCGGCCCGTGACAACCAGTAGCCGTGTACGTTCAGATGCCGGTAGAGAGGAAGGCCGGCGGCCATGAGCATTGTCGGCCAGAAAACCGCATGCGGCTTCAGGATGTCTTTGGCCACAAGATGTTCCGCATGAGGCCAGAACTTGTTGAAAGCGGAGCTTCCCGGCCCGCCCAATGCGGTCACATAGGCAAGCAGGGCATCAAACCAGACATAGCAGACGTAATTGCTGTCAAAGGGAAGCTCTATCCCCCAACTCAGACGCGCCTTCGGACGCGAAATGCACAGATCGTCCAAAACTTCGCCATCCAAAAGAGCAAGGGCTTCGGCGCGATAACGCGCCGGACGGATAAAATCAGGGTTGTCGCGGATATGCTTTTTCAACCGTTCCTGGTAAGCGGACATGCGGAAAAAATAATTCTTTTCGCTTATGTATTCCGCCGGGGTCAGATGCTGCGGACATACCCCGTTCTCAAGCTCCTTTTCCGTGTAGAAACGCTCACAGCCGTAGCAGTAGTAGCCCCCGTACCCGCCGAAATATATGTCCCCGGCGTCATATATCTTTTGCAGAAAAGCACGCACCACTGCCTTGTGTTCTTCACTCGTGGTACGCACAAAATGCGCTGGATACACCTGAAGTTCCGGCCAGAGCGCCCTGAATTCCCCACTTACCCTGTCCGTCAACTCCCATACCGGACAACCGGCCTGTTCCGCTGCTTTTACTATCTTGTCTCCATGCTCATCCGTTCCGGTGATGAACATAGCCTCGCGGCCCATAAGCGCGGCGAAGCGGGTCATGGCGTCTGCGACGATCGTCGTGTAGGCGTGGCCGAGGTGAGGCTTGGCGTTTACATAATAGATCGGGGTCGTCAGGTAATAGGGCGTCATCGGTGTTCCGGCGTAAAGATGTTTTCAGGGGAAAAACAACAAACAATTAGTCGCTGTAAATATTTAAAAATGCGTATCGAACAGCGTACCAGAGCATTTTATCTTTGAGGTGACGCACCCGGCCCTCTCAGCCTACGTCCGCTCCGGCATTTAACAGCGCAAATAAGTTGCGCTTACGCTTTCGCGGCGGGCGTCCGCTCTCGCGGCAGCCAGAGCAGTTTCAAAGTGAAATTGCTCTAATGCTTGCGCCTGCGTTTTGCTTTTTCCGGTTTACGGTCTCTGGCCAAGCCCTCGACTGGAAAATCAAGTTCGTCATCCTGCAACAAGCCTTCCTCGCCTTCGAGGGTCGCGTTTTCATTGGCAAAAGCCGCGGCTTCACCGCCCGTTGCGGCCGCGTGGTCATTGTCCTGTGAAATGTTTTCCATCCGGCGCGCATCCAACTCTTCCCATTCGTCAAGGCTGAATTCGACTTCCTCGCCATTGTCCTTAAGCGCCGATATGGTGCGGCTGAACATGTTGGTGCGCACAATACGCACTATCCCAAGGCGTGTACCGTATCTTTTTCCCGGTTTCGGACAGCTTTTGTTAAAGCTTTCATAACTTTCCTGCTCAAAAGAAAGACAGCAGAGCAAGCGTCCGCACATACCGGAGAGTTTCACTGGGTTGAGGAACAGATTCTGCTCCTTGGCCATGCGGATAGTCACCGGGGCGAACTTGCGCAGATAGCGGTGGCAGCAGCAAACCATACCGCAGTTTCCAAGCGCGCCGACCATCTGGGTTTCATGACGCACGCCAATCTGGCGCAATTCAATGCGCGTGCGATAGTTGCGCACCAAATCCTTCACCAGTTCCCGGAAATCTATACGGGCCGGAGCAGTAAAATAAAAAATAATCTTGCTGCGATCGTGCAGCACTTCCACATCGACCAGCTTCATATCCAGACCGCGGTGTCTGATACAGGTCTTGCAGAAGGCAACGGCTTCCGCCGCCAGTATGGCGTTTTCCGCCCTGCGCGCCACATCTGCGGCAGTTGCCAGAGAAAGTTCGGCGTTTGGAATGGTTTTCCCCGGAGCGATCCCGGCTGTGTCCCCATAGCTGACGCTTTCAATCTCGCCCAAGGCCTGCCCCTGTTCAAAAGTCAGCAAAACCCAGCTACCGATGCGCGCTTCCAGCTCTTCGTCGTGAAAGAAAAAAACCTGTCCGCCTCTGCGCAGGCGAATACCCAGAATGCGTTTGCCCCTGCCCTGCCCCTTGGTCAAAGACAAAGAAAATTCCACCGTTTCTTCCGCAAGAAAAGGCGGCGGCTCAATTTCCACGCGCATTTCCTCATCCGGCGTCTGACATTTATCCATAAACGCGCACTTCCACCTTCTCTTTCCCTTTGCCCGCATATCTGCCAATGCGGGAAAAAATCGCCGCAATCCGTCACGGCTTTGAGGGTATAGATCAGTCTGGTTCCGCTCACCCGGCCCCAAGAAAACTTGCGCCTCATTTGACACGCGCCTCCCGGCGCACAGACCGGCACGGCAAAACGCGGTTTTTGCCGTGTTCGCGCCCCCTTCGACGGCGTGCCGGGATTCAGTCGGGCTTGCCTATGGGATGTACGATTCGAATCTCATAGCCGGCGGAAAGCGTAAGATCATTTTTAAGAATATCAACCCCGGTGGCCTTGACCACATTGGCGAGACCGGCAGAAGCGCAATAAAGGCCGACATTCTGGTAAACCGAGCCTACATGCATGGCGTCGTGCAACCCGCCGGGGGCGGCATAGATCAGGGTCAGGGGGGCGCCGAAGTCTTTGGAGGCATCGCGATCCAGCACTTTCGTCAGGGTATGTTTTACCCCGTCATAGCGCCAGACACCCGTACCCATCGCCGCATAGACCTCCACCTGTTGCGAATTCCTGGCCGTGGGCGCGGTGCGCCGCCCGTCCGAACGGTTGACGCCGAAAGCCGCCCAGAGCAGATTGCTCAGATCCTTCTGCGCTATGGCCTCATCTTTGAAACCGCGACGGCTTTTGCGTTCGTTCAGGGCCTTCATCAGCGGCATGCCGCCGGTTTTATCCGGGGGAGGCAGGGCGATGACATCACCTGTGGCCGCTTTTGCGGCATCGGGCAGAGACAGGGCCGGAAACAAAAATAAAGCCGCCGCCAGAGCCATGACTATAGTCATGTGCATTTTCATAATCTTTCTCGCTTTTTGTCCATTCGGGGAAATGCCCCGCCCGACAGTTTACCAGGAGAGCTGATGGTGTCAACCGGCAGGACATGTGTACGTCCGCCCTCGCTCAACTGCGTCCCTCGATCCGTCACGCTGAAAAGAAAACCTTGTTGTGTTTGTAAAAACAGGCAGACAATATGAATTTACGAAGACCGTTCCACCAAGAAGGCAGCATGGCCCTTCAGGCCCATGCGTCTTGCGCCTGGGCTGGGTTTGGACCCCGTCCAGGCTTCCGCCCGCCGCCCGTACGGATACCCCGCCCTTCAGGGCAAGGTCGGGCTATCCGGCCTGAAGGCCGGGGTCTCAAACCGTAAAGGAAGCTCAGATGAGGTTGAAGAAGTATACACCAATTTCCGCTTCCTTTCAAATACAAAGAAGAGATTGAGATGTGCAAAATCAAACGGTGAAAAGTTATACACCTGTTGAAAAGCCGAGGATGTGAAGACGGGCGCTCGTATCGGCCATATCCTGGTAAGCGCGGCAGGTCAAAATTTGAAGTTGCACATCTGGCCTGATCCTACTTACGCCCGGGTCCGGTCAACTATGTGCTGGAAGGTCTCAGCCGCGCCCTGCCCCAGGCTTATGTCTCCCAATGGATAGTCCAGGCCGAGAAAGGCGTATTTTTGTGTGCCCAGACGGTGATAGGGCAAGGCTTCAAAACCTGCGTTGGCGTGCCTCGCCAGAAAAGCGCCCAAGGCTTTGGCGTTTTCTTCGGAATCGTTGAAGCCGGGTATGACGGGAGTGCGCACCAGCACAGGCAGATTTGGAAACTTGCAGAGCAGTTTGTTCAGGTTTTCGAGGATGCTTTCGTTGCCGACCCCGGTGCCTTCCTTGTGCTTCGCGCTGTCCATGTGCTTGACATCGTAAAGGATGGAAGACAGAAGACCTGCCGCTTCGTTCAGGATTTCCCAAGGAACGTGACCGCATGTCTCAAGGGCCGTCCGGATTCTTCTTTTCCCGGCCTCGCGCAGCAGCGCCAAGGCAAATGACGGTTGGGCCAGGGGTTCTCCGCCGGAAAGGGTCATGCCGCCTCCGGACCGACTGTAGAAAACGGAATCCTGCTCCACGGATTCAATGATTTCAGCAACATTTTTCGTCTGGCCGTAAGTGATTATCCCCTGCGAAGGGCAGACTGAAGCGCAGACTTGGGTCTCGCAGAACTTGCAGACGTTTCTGTCTATGAAAACACTTTTATCGGGGCCGGGCGAAACGGCACTTTTGGGGCAGATGTCGAGGCAGCGCCGACATTTGTCCAAACCGAGGCAGCGGCCCTTGTTATACGCGGGTTGCGGCTTTGCCGATCTGGATTCCGGATTGCTGCACCACAGACAGGACAAAGGACAGCCTTTGAGAAAGACTATGGTGCGGATGCCCGGACCGTCATGCACCGAATATTTCTGAACATTGAAAATAACGCCGTTTGTCTTTCTGTCTTCAAACGAAGCCATGAATCTTCCTTGGAAAGTAGGGAGGAAAACGGCGCTCTCCCCCTATAGCATTTTACTTTTGAGACGATGCACCCTGCCCTCTCCAGCTTACGCCCGCTTCGGCGTTTAACAGCGCAAACAAATTGCGCTTACGCCTTCGCGGCGGGCGTCCGCTCTCGCGGCCTCCAGGGCAATTTCAAAGTGAAATTGTCCTGGTGCCATGTATCGCTTAAAACTATGCATCAGCTTTGTTTCAAGCGATAAGATCGCACGGCAATAACCACGGTTTTTTGCCGTACTCGCGCCGCCGCGCCCGGGCACAGGAAACCGCATGGACGCAGTTTCCTGCGCAAATTCGAATTACAGCGTGCCGGTCCCCACGGCGGGCAGATCCCGCCTGCGACTGTTCGGCGGCGGGGATTTGCAGGCAAATCCCCGCCGGGCGTTTCAAGTGCGAAATGTCCTACATGGTTGCATGTCCCGTGCGTGCGATGAGGTCATTTTGCAGATCCGGGGAAAGATCTACGAAATAGGCGCTGTAGCCGGCTATGCGCACGATCAGGTTGCGGTATCTTTGGGGGTCCTTCTGCGCTTTGAGCAGGGTTTCCTTGTTGATGACATTGAATTGGATATGCCAGAGTTTCAAATCGCAGTATGTGCGGATGAATGAGACCAGTTTCTCCGTGCCCGCATCGCCCTCAAGGCATTTTGGCGTGAATTTGATGTTCAGCATGCGGGCCGCCCGATCACGGTAGCCGTAATTCTTCGTCTGGTAGTTGGACAGCAGAATTGCGGTAGGGCCGTTGATGTCCGCGCCGTGCGAAGCTGAAGAGCCGTCAGAAAGCGGAAACCAGGACGTGCGCCCGTTAGGGGTCGCGGAAACAACCTTGCCGAAAGGTACGTGGGAGGTGAAGGGCACATAGCGCAAGTCGTTGTGGATGCCCAGTTCCGCGCTGTATTTTTTGGAGAACTCAAGAGATACGTGGTCCAGCTCATGGGCCACGGCATCGGAATAGGGGTCGTTGTTCCCGTAGCAGGGGGCGGAGCGCAGGATCTGCTGCACGTCCTCGTAGCCCTCGAAATTGTGCTCCAGCGCGTCCATGACCTGATCCATGGTCAATTTTTTGCTTTCAAAAACGATTTTTTTGAGGGCTGCAAGGGAATCAGTCACCGTCCCGTAGCCCATGAACTCAAAGTAGCCCAGGTTGATGCCCTCGGGGATATGCTCCTGATGCAGGTCTATGCAGTGTTTCATGCACAGGTCGTGCATGGCCGAACCCATGGGCTGGGCGAAATGCCGGGCGCGTGTCTTGTTGACTATGTACTGCTGGGTGAAGGCGGCGCGCAGGAAAAGCAAATGCTGTTGCAGATAGGCGTTCCAGAGTTCCTCCCAGGTTTTGAATTGCCTGGCGTCGCCCGTGCGCAGGCCGAGCTGCGTATCGCCGTATTTTTTCATCTTGCCGTCGTAAAGCGCCATTTCCAGGGCCGCGGCGAAATTGATGTAGGCTCCGCCGGAGGTGTAGGTATCACGGTTGGGCATGCGCGCCTCCGTGCAGCCGGAAACGGCGTAGTCCAGAGCCTCTTCAAAAGTCGCGCCTTTGGAAACATAGAGCGGCACTACTTCCTCGTCATTGCAGAGTTTTGGAAAACCTGAGCCGTATTTGATGGTTTCGGCGACATCCCAGAGGAAGCGGTCAGGGGAACGGGAATGGATGCGTGCCGCCAGATCCGGGTAATGCAGCGGAAACTCGCGTTTGGATTTCAGGAAGAGGAGGGTCAGGTCATTGGTGGCGTCGCGCCCGTCCGGGGTTTGCCCGCCGACGGTTACGGCCTCCCAGTGGGCGTACCCTTCGTTAAAAGCGCCGCCGGCCGGGGAAATATACATGTCTATGAATTCTGCCATTCCCACCCACATGCATTCCAGCAGCTCCAGTGCCTTTTCCTCGGTGATGCGGCCTTCCTCCAGGTCTTTGGCATAGAAGGGGTAAAAATATTGGTCCATGCGGCCGTTGGAGATGGTGGTTCCGGTTTTCTGCTCCATGCGGGAGAACATCTGTGTGAACCACTGCGATTGCACGGCCTCATAGAAGGTGCGCGCCGGGTTGCCGGGCACATATTCGGCGTTTTCCGCCATAAGCAGCAGCTCGGCTTTGCGCGCCGGGTCTTTTTCCTTTGCGGCCGCCTTGCGGGCCGCCTGCGCGTGACGGCGGGCCCAGAGCACAACGGCCTCGCATACAAGGACCACCGCCTCCAGGAAGGGACGTTTGTCCACCTGATCGACGGGACTTGCGGGATCAAGAGCCGCGAGCTTTTCTTCCGCTTCTTTCCTGATGCCGTTAAAGCCGCGTTTCAATATCTTTTCGTAGTCGTGCACCCATTGGATGGAAGAGCGGAAACTGGACGTTTCGTTGACGATGAAACGGGAGATAAGCCCTTCCGGGTCATCGTACGTCAGCTTGTGCACTTCCGGCGGCAGGGCCGCATTGAGCGCTTCATGGTAGGTCTTGCCCTTCCAGAAGGGGGCGATGCGCCTGATAACGGTTTTCGCGTCTTCCGTGGTGATGGTTGCGGGCGAAGTAGTGCGTGTCGGCATATCTTCTACGGCCCTGTCCAGAAAGTCCCCATCCAGTTCCGGATAGAGGATGCCGTAGCGTCCGATGCAACCCGCGCGGCCGAGCAGCAACTGGTCGTCCTGCACGTAAACCGTGATGTTTTTCGCTATGTGCATCATGGCCTTGGCCCAGCGCAGCACCAGGGGCTGGCCCACTGTCTTTTCCATGGACTGGGTGAAATAAAGAGCCCGCTCAACGTCAATACGGGGTTTTTGTCCCTCAAAGCGTTCCACAAGCCTGAAAACCCGGCTGTGTTCGACGCGGAAGCGGTCTTCAACTCCCGCCATCTGGTCCGTAAGACGCTTTTCCTGTGGGGAAAGGCATTCGCATTCGGTAAATTGCAATCTCATCTTCATCCTCCGATCATTTTCCCCAGCCGCGCCAAACGCGGACGGAAGGTTACAGATATTTTTATGCAATCCGCTGAGCAACTCCCATGCCAGTTTCATTTATCCCACATATTCCGCGCGGTTTTCCGCCATGAAACGGCTTTCGGGGCATGTCAACTTTGAGATTACAGCCTGGCTTTCTCCGTTCTGCGCCCGCTCCGGCGTTCAACAGCACAAATAAATTGCGCTTGCGCCTTCCCGGCTGGCGTCCGCTCTAGCGGCCGCCGGAGCAATTTCAAAGTGAAAGTGCCAGGAGAAACAATTTTTGCATCGACAAACCGCGTATGTCTTTCGACTTTTCCCGTGTTGCATTTTTGCATCGCTTGACGGCCTCTACTCCAGGACGCCCCGCGCGGCAATGAGCAGGCCGATGACGAGGCAGAACCAGGTCACATATTTTTTCAGGCTGTCCAAAGGAAGGTTGTGCGCAACGCGCACCCCCAGCGCTACCCCGACCAGTTCGCAGACCGTCACCCACCAGACCAGGGGAAAGACGATGAAGCCGTTGCTGTAGTTGCTCAGCGAGCCCGCGGCCGAGACAAAGGATTGCAAGACCTGGGCGGTGCCTATGCAGGGCAGGACGGCGTACCCGAAAAGCAGCATGACCGGGGTCGAGACAATGCCGCCGCCAGCCCCGGTCATGCCGCAGAGAAAGCCGGTGAACAGGCCGATACACATGAGCAGGAGAAAATTTCCCCGCGCGTCCAATCTGTCCGCAAAGCGCGCGCCTTTTGCCGGACGCAGGGAATAGAGGCTTGAGAGGATGACTATGCCTGCGAGCAACAGGGAAAGGGCCGGTGAGGAGAGGCGTGCGTTCACGGACGCCCCGGCATAGCTGCTTGCCAGACTTCCGACCAGTACCGGGACGGTCGTTTTCCAGTGGATGCTGCCATAGCGCTGGAAGATATAAGTGGCGATTATGCCGGTGAAAAAAAAGCTGAACAGGGCGGTGGCCATGGCCTGGTGCGTGGAAAGACCGCCAAAGAACATGAGTGCGGGAATAAGCAGCACACCGCCGACTCCGCCGGCCCCGATGATGAAGCCTATGAACAGGGAGGACAGGGCCAGCGGCATGTACATGAGTTTTCCCGGCGTTTTTTCGGAGCGTTGTTTGCTGACGTTTCCCCGGGCGTTTGTCTTGTCCGCTCATTGGAACGAACGGACATAAGGCACAAAGGGCAGAGGCGTTCCGATTACGGAAGAGTGCGGCTTGGCCGCGCGTGTTGCGGATTTGTCCAATATGCGGGCGGCGTTTTCGTACATGACCTTGCGCCGCACCGTGTCCGTCAGGTTCATCTTGTTGTAGATATCAATGGCTTCGGCCTGTTCCACAAAGGGATGCGCGCTGGCGAAGACGACCTTGTCGCTGATGGCGGTATTGAGCGCCTGCACGTAAAGCTCGCCCATGGGAGCAAGCTCGTACTCGGAGAGGTCCATGTAGACATTGGCGTTGCGCATGCAGGCAAAAATGGCTTCGTTCACGAACGGATAGCCGCCGTGGCTCATGATGATGGTCAGTTCCGGAAAATCCCTGGCCACTATGTCCACATGGCGCGGATCAACGTAGTCAATGACGGCGCGCGGCACCTGAGGCGGCGGGGCCATGGTGATGAACACCGGCACGCCCAGTTCCGCGCATTTGGTATACACCGGATAGTAGCGCGCCTCATGCGGCGGGATATGGGCAAGGTAGGGGTCGGTGGCGATGCCGCGCATGCCGAATTTTTCCACAACGCGGTTGATCTCGTATACGGCCTTCATACCCTTGTGCGGATCTATGCCCCAGAAGCCCACGAAAATATCCGGGCGGGCGCGTGCGAATTCCAGCACACTGTCGTTGTTTGACGGGAAACAATAGGTGGTTTCGCAGTCGCGTCCGGTGATCACCGCAAGTTCCACACCGCGTTTTTTCAAGCCTTCCACCACCTCAGGCAGAGATTGGGGGATTCGCCTGTCGAAATTGATGGCTTCGCAGGTGGCTTTGAACATGGAACTATTCTTGATGCCGTTAATTATTTCCGGGGTGTGGGGCCGGAAACGGAAATCAATGATTTTCATATGCGCTCCCGGTGCGGGTCACTCTCTGTCCCTCCCCATCATCTTTGCCGGCCTTGGGTCTTGCCTGTTCCTCGCCCATTTTGGAGTATGCCTCCAGAAAGTCAGCCGCGTTGACAGCTCCGGCGGCGAAAGATTTCATGGCTTCCTCGTGCAGGAGTTCCAATGCCTCGCGTTTGATGTCCAGGTATTCCGGCGAGCCCATAACGGAAAATTCGCGCGGCCTGGGCAGGTCTACGTCCATGATTTTTTTGACGCGGCACGGATGATTGGTCAGGATTACCAAGCGATCGGCCAGGAATATTCCTTCTTCCAGTTCCGAGGTAACAAACAGGTTTGTACCGCGATGCTCTTCAAAGAGGCGCACATAGTATTCCTGCATAAGCGAACGGGTCATGGCGTCCAGTCCTCTGAAGGGCTCGTCCATAAGCATGACCTTGGGATGATTGATCATAGCCCGTACCAATTCCGCTCTGCGCTGCATGCCTCCAGAGAGCTGGGAGGGATATTTGCCCGCGAAGTCTTCAAGTCCCACCATTTTCAGCAACTGCATGGTGGTATCGGCCAGTTCCCTTCCGGACAATTCCTTGCGCACCCTTGGACCGTAACTGACGTTTTCGAAAGTGGTCATCCAGGGGAAAAGGGCTGTTTCCTGAAACACCACCAGACGGTCCGGCCCCGGACCGGTGACGGGTTCGCCGTCCAAGGAAACGCGTCCGGAAGTCGGTTTTTCATAGCCCGCCAGCACGTTGATCAGCGTACTTTTGCCGCAGCCGGACGGACCCACCAGCACGGTAAGCCTGCCCTTTTCCAGCGTAAAGGAGCAATCTTTGAGGACTTCCTTGGTCAGAACGTCTGCGCCGTAAGTTTTACAGACATTTTCCATGCTCATTTCGCCGGCGCGCTGTCCGGGGGTGAGTGTCGTCTTCATCATGCGTTTATTCCGTAAAAGTACATTTTACCGATGTATGCTTCTGACGATCAGCGGGTCTTCAGCCAGGGGGTGAAACGGCTGCCTACCAAACGGATCAGTGCCGATGAAAAATATCCGGCGATCCCGATGCTCATCATGCCAACTACTATAAGGGGAAATTCGCCTGCCACGTAACCGCGCCAAGTCAGATAGCCAAGGCCCGTCTTGCTGGCGACCATTTCGGCCGCCACCACCACGGCCCAGGTGATGCCCATGCCCACGGTCATGCCCACCACAACGCTGGGCAGGCTGGCGGGAAGCAGAACTCGCCAAAAAATGTCACTCCGGCTGGAACCGAGCGAGTGTGCCGCCCTGATGTAACGCACGTCAATACTGGTGATGCCTTCCACAATGTTCAGCACCACGGTAAAGAAAGCGCCCAGAAAGGTCACGAAGATCATGCTCATTTCCGCCGAAGGCCAGAAAATGACGGATACAGGAACCCAGGCCAGCGGCGGCACCGGCCGCATGATCTCGAAAATCGGGAAAAGAACTTCCCTTGCCCGGTCGTTGGCGCCCAGAAAAAGTCCCAGCGGCACTCCAATGATCTGGGCGATGATGAAGCCGGTGAAAATCCGGATCATGCTGTCCTTCCAAGAGAGCCAATAATAGGTATTATGGAGTTGGACGGCCAGGGTGGACACGACTTCCGAGGGAGCGGGCACATTGCCGATGATCGGCGCCTTCAGATACGTACACAATTCCCAGAGCAAGGTGAAGACCGTCAAAGAAAATATGCCGCGCCAGAAGGTCCGGGAACGCGTCCTATTTTTTATTCCGGCAAGCGCCCGGGATATCCTGTCGTTCACTTTATATCTCCTACATTTCCCGCTCGCCGGCTTTGAAGGCTTTGACCGCTTCCTCGTGTACCGCCGCAATGCATTCGGTTCTAAGCCTCTGGTAGGCCGTAGACGCCAGGACGCGAAAATCACGCGGGCGGGGGATGTCAACGGAGAGCACCTTTTTTATGGTGGCGGGTCTGGTGGTCATTATATAGACCTTGCTTCCGAGGAAAATTGCCTCGTCGAGATCGTGCGTGATGAAGAACACCGTTGTTTTGTTCCTGTCGTAAACGTCAAGCAAAAACTGATGCACCACGGTCTTTGTAAGCGCGTCCATGGCCCTGAAGGGCTCGTCGAGCAAAAGCACGCGCGGGTCGTTCATCATGGCCCTGGCGATTTCCACCCGGCGGCGCATGCCCGAGGAAATCTCGCTCGGATAGTTGTGGGCTATGCCTTTAAGACCCATCTGGCCCATCATGTGCAAGGCCTTTTCTTCCGCATCTTTTTTGGATGCGGCCCCCTGCATCACCGGGCCGAAGGTTATGTTCTCAAGCACCGTGAACCAGGGAAAGAGCGCTCCGTTTTGAAAGACCACGATACGATCCGAGCCGGGCTTGGGCACCTGGGAACTGTTGCAGAGCAGTTCACCATCAAGATGAATTTCGCCCGCGCTGATGCCGTGGAATCCGGCAATGGCGTTAAGAAGCGTGGTTTTGCCGCAGCCTGAGGGGCCGACTATAACACAGAATTCGCCCGCCTCAATTTCCATGGAACAGTCGTCCACGGCAAGCACCCGCGCCCCGTCAGGGTCGTATATCTTGCTGACGGCGCGTATGCTTATGGCTCCACGGGGCGTTTTCCCCCCGCCGTTTTCAACAGACACAGCGCTCATTATGCGACCTCCCTAACCTTCCACTGCATGAGTTTGTCCCCGACCAGCCGGATAATGAGGCTGCTCAGAGAACCTATCACGCCCAGGGTGATCATGGCGATGATGATGACCGGATATTGCACCAGTGTGTAAGAGTTCCAGATAAGGTAGCCGAGGCCGAATTCCCCGGCCAGCATTTCGCCGGCCACGAGGGAAAACCATGCGTAGCCCATGCTTATTTGCAGACCTGTGAAGATGAAGGGAAGCGAGCCGGGGACGATGACCTTATAAAAAATTTGTTTCTCCGAGGCGCCAAGGGACGCAGCCGCCCTAAAATACGCCTCGTCTATGGATTCGACGCCCAGAAGCGTGTTTAAGACAGTAGCGAAGAAGGAGCCGAGGAAGGTCAGGAAAATGATGGAGGCCTCGCGCCCCGGCCACATGAGGATGGACAGCGGCACCCACGCGAGCATGGGGATGGGGCGCAGAACTTCAAGAAGGGGGAAAGTGTAATCCTTGAAGGTCGCTTTCCAGCCCATGAACAGCCCGATCGGAACTCCCAGAGCCGTAGCCAGCATAAAGGCCTGGAAAACACGCCAGGTACTTATGCCGATGTGCTGGTAATATTCCATGGTGTAGAAGGAAATGCCGTAGAGCGGGTCGGCAGAGAGCCATTCGGTGAAAGTGGCTTTTGGACCGGGGAGTTTGTTGAAGAGCGGCAGGTTGAAAACCTCGGTTGTGACGTACCAGACCGCTACGAAACCGCATAGTCCGAGCAGGTTCAGGTAGGGCGAGGGGCTTCCAAGCCAGTGCTTCATCCTGGTCCAGGTCTGGGCGACTGAACTTAACTGTGTGCCGGGATTGTCCGGAGTCTCGAAGGGCACGCTGTTCTCCTTGCCGGATGAGTAGACGTCAGGCATGGGCGAGCCAGGATCATCCGCGCGGACGATCCTGGCTTTTATCTGGAACCGTTAATCGCTGAAGGGGCACTGCGCCGGGAGCATTCCCTTGATATAGCCGAGCGTGGCCTTTTCGTCCACCGGCGTGTAGCCGGCTTCCTTGAATATCGCGCGGGCCAGGCTGTCGTCCACCACCCAGTCTTTCAGGGCGGGAACGGCGATGACTTTTTCCTGGTGCAGGAAGGGAGCGACGGCTTTGATGTTGTCCAGTTCGCGTTTGTTGAAATAATATGATTTCCACTCACGCACGGGATCAGCGCTGGTGGACGGCACCTTGCCGTAAATGGAGTACCAGAGCACGCGCTTGGAAATGCCGGAAGCGTGCTTTGCCACCATCTCCACCACCTGCTTCTGGTTGGCCGGATCGAGCAGGAAGCGCTGGGCTTCCAGTTCCGAACGGAGGTAGGCTTTGGCGGCATCCGGGTTGTCTTTGATGAAGTCGTTGCGCATGACCAGGATGCCGAGGTCCGGGTTGTCGCAGGCGCTTCCATCCGCCACGATGCGTACGCTGCCGTCGCCAACATCTGTTGCTATGCGCGAGACTGTGGGCTCCCAGGCGGAAGCCGCGTCAAGTTTGCCGCTGCGGAAGTTGGTGGCAATGACCTCAATGGATTGATTCAGATATTCTTTGGGTTTTACCTGATAGCGCTCGAAAAAACGGCGCAGGTACTGGTCGGAGGCGCTGCCTTTGGGTGCGGCTATGACCTTGTTGTTAAGCCATTTCGCGACATCCTCGTTGCTTTTGAATTCGGGCGCGTCTTTACGCACCAGGACCAAAGAACAACGCGTGCCTTCGGACATGCCGAGCGAGGCCACCATTTTGATCTCCGCCTGTTGATCCTTGGAGCAGAGTATCGTCGCGGGCATCACGCTCATATAACCAGCGACCGCTTTGCCGGCGAGCATGTTGTTGGCCACGATAGTGCCTTGTAAGGCGGGCGCGAATTCAAATTCCACATCCTTGGGCGCGTATTTCTTCCAGAGACCGAGTTCAGCGTTGACGATCACCTGATAGGAAATCGTGTCGTAGGGCTGGTAGCCGATGGTGAAGGTGCGGGCGGCGTTGGCTCCTGTCGCCGCGCTCATGACGAAAATGAAAAGCGCGCAAAAAATGCTGCAAAAACCTTTCATACGATAACCTCCATATGTTGTGGTGCCGGACATGGCAGAAAACGCTTTCGCGACGTCTCTATTTCCGCATTCGTCGTTCCGGTTGGGAAGGCCGGGTTGAGAACACTCCGCCTTTCTTATTACAAAATTTTGCTCGAAGTAAAATAATTTTTCCGGATAACCATATAAAAGTTGAAGATACGGACTTCCGCACGGAAATCTGAACGGCAGCCGCCAGACCGCTGCCGGCGCGAAGCGGCGCAAGTCGGCCGAAAATCGCGTTTTCGGCCGACGACCTCCGCAAGGAAAAGTTTACTTTTCAATACGGATATCAGTGATTGTTGTGTTCGCCTCCGGGAAGATGAAAGGCCGGGTTTTGCCCGACGCCGTGCGCATCCAGATCAGAAGGGCCACTTAAACCCGACGAGCAAGTTGCATACCAGCAGGAAAAAAACATGACCATGCCAAGCAGGAAACCGTGATGAGCGGGGCTTTGCAGGCACAGGCAGGACCGATGGACAGCTTCTTTCGCCGGAAGAGCCGGGGCATTGTACGGTGCATATTTGCATCATCAGGGCTACAAATTCTTAATGAAATTTTTTTACCCCGGGAATAACAAGCTTTTTAATGGTGTATTTTTGCATCAAATACCCACAGCGCGAAGGTTGCTGCCCCCCTCCCCCCAATGACTGCGGTCGCAATCGTTCCAAGGCTGGCACAGGGGCAAGTGAAAGGCAGGGGCTTCAGGCCCCTGCGTCCTGCGCTTGGGCGGAATTTGGATCCCGCCCAAGCTTCCGCCCGTACGGAGACCTCGCCCTTCAGGGTGGGGTCGGGCTATCCGGCCTGAAGGCCGGGGTCCCAAACCGTAAAGGAAGCTCAGATGAAAAAGAAGGAAGCTCAGATGAAAAAGAACGAACGGCCTTTTCACCGCCGCTGTTCAACAGGCACACCAGTGGAGCACTTCCTGCACCTGCCCTGTATTTCAATACAGTTGTCGCGCAGGGACATACCCAGTTCGTCGAATCTGGCCCGCATGGATTCGTATAGAACGGGGTCTTCCAGTTCTTCTACCCGTCGGCATTCCGAACAGACGAACATGAGCAGCGCATGTTCGTCATGACTGCCGGTACACGGCACGAAGGCATTCAAAGAATTGATGCGGTGCGCCATTCCGTATCGCAGCAAAAAATCCAGTGTCCGGTAAATGGTCGCCGGGGTGAGCCGTTCTCCTTTGTCTCGCATCCGTTCAATAAGATCATAGGCCTTGACGGGACCGTCCGCCGACAAAAGGAGTTCAAGAATCCCCCGACGCAACCTGGTCAGTCGCAGGCCGTTCCTCGCGCAGATTTCTTCGGCTTCACGCAGGCTACGCACGGCGCTTTCGGAACATTCCTTCACTACCATTGATATGGCTCCGCCTTATCTAGCGCCATGCTGTACCCGGAGGCTCCCATGCTCCCGGAGTCATGTCGTTCAACGGAAATAGTCCCATAAACCCATGCCGCGTCCATAGACCGCAACCCCTTGAGAGGCTTTTGCGTCTTTACATGGATGATCTGATTCGCGGGCGGCGGCGGCAAATGGATACAGGCGCCGAAGTACGGGACAAGCAGAAATTCTTTCAGTTCCGCATCGTTCTCCCAATCCAGCGGGGCGATGAAGCCGGATATTTTTATGCGCTGCCCGCTTATCTTTTCATTCGCGGGAGCTTTCGCCCACTCCTCCATAAAGGCTTCATACGCCTTTTCCACACGCGGGTTGTAATCGTCCTCGGGAAGGCTGTCCAAATCAAGCCCCTCAAAGGCTTTTTCCGGATTCCACGATTCCGGCACGAGTTCATCCCATTGGACTTCTTTGTACGAGTCAGCCGTGGCGCTTTCCCCGACCAGGGACGTATTATGCAAAAAAACGCAGCACATGGCAAAGCACAGCGCCGGCTTGACATATGCTTTCATGACGCCTCCGACAGAAAAATAACGAAACAGGGATGGAATATTTTTTTTCATATGGATACGGTGAGCCCGTCCGACAAACTCATGCGATAGGCACGCAATGCCGGGAAAAGGCTGGCGGCAAGTCCGGCAAGGCAGATGCATCCCAAAAGAGCCCACTCGCCAGCCGCCGGAGGCGAAAGGTAGACGAATATCCCGTAGTTGTCGGCCAAAATCGGGCTGATGGCCGCCACCAGCACAAACAAGGCCGAAAGGCCGCAGATGACGCCCGAAATGACAATCAGGCCCCCTTCGCAGGCCGTCAGTATCAGAATGTCCAGCGGACGCGCGCCGGCGGATCGCAAAATCGCCAGCTCCCGCCTCCGCTCGCCCAAGCCCGCGAGTATGGCTGCGGCCAGTCCGGCCAGACCCGTCGCCGTGACCAGGGCGGAAATCAGCAGCAGCGCCTGTTCTCCGGTATTGACCATGCTCCACATCTGGTCCATGACAACGCCGGGCATGACGCCCATAAGCGGTTCGGACTTCCATTCATTGACCTCGCGCTGGAAAGCGAAAACATGGCTGCGTTTTTTCAGGCCGACCAGCATTGCCGTGATGGTTCTCGGCTCAAGGTTGAACCTCGTCACCTGTTCGGCAGTGATGCGCAGACCAGGGATTGGGGCGCCGCCCCGCCAGTCGACGTGGATCGCTTCCATGGCGGCAAGGCCGATATACAGCGAACGGTCGACCGGGGTGCCAGTTGACGCGAGGATGCCGGAAACAGTGAAGGGTTTGTCGGTATGTTCTACAAGACGCGCCCCGCTGCCCCCATGGCTCAACGCTATTTTCTGCCTCGGGGAATAGCCGAGTTTCCTGGCGGTTTCAGCGCCTATAACCACGTCAAAAAGCGTCTCGATCCATTTACCTTCCGCCAGTTCCAGCCGCTTGTCACTCCGGAAGCGGTAGTGTTCAAAAAAAGCGCCGGTTGTCGCCACAACGGGATAACCTTTGTGGGAATCCCCCAAGGAAATCGGAATGGTCCAGGCGACCTCGTCTTTTTCGGCGATTTTCCGGGCGCTGTCCCACCCCATATTGTTTGTCGCGCCGCCAAGATGAAAAACGGCGTACAACATAAGCTGCATACTGCCGCCCCGGGCGCCGACGATCAGATCGGTCCCGGAGACGGACTGCACAAAACTCTCCCTGATTTGCGTCCGGAGCTTTTCGATGCCCAGCAGCAGCGTAGTCGAAAGAGCGATGGAAAACACGATAATGCCCAGTGTGCCCCGGCGGTTCCAGGCGCTTTTTCCGGCAAGGCGCAACAGGTAGGAAAACCGCCTCATGATGCCTCCTCCCCGCCTGCCCGGTTCAATTCCGGCAAATGCGCCACAACCGAAAAGTCTTCCGCAAGGCTCTGATCATGGCTGACAAAAAGCAGGGCGGCTTGCGTCGAACGGCATTCTCCAAGCAGAAGTCGCAGAAAGACTTTGCGCCTGTCGGCATCAAGAGAGGAAGTAGGCTCGTCCGCGATGAGTATGGAGGGTCTTCCCACCAGGGCGCGGGCGGCGGCGACCCGTTGTTGCTGCCCGACAGAAAGCCGGTTGACCGGCCTGCCCCATAGCGATGGGGACAGGTCCAGACGTTCCAGCAACATTCTCGCTTCAGCAGCCGCGCTTCCAGACAGAGCGCGGGCACGTTCAAGGCGTAAGGGAGAAAAGCGGCATGGCAGAAGAACATTCTCCAGAATGGACAGGTAGGGGATCAAATTGAATTGCTGGAAAATAAAACCGATGCAATCTCCTCTGAACATGTCGCGCTTCGCGCTGCCGAGCTCGTTCAGGCACACGCCGTTGACAAAAACCGTACCGGAGGCGGGCGAAAAAATTCCCGCGACAAGCCCGAGCAAGGTGCTTTTCCCGCTGCCGCTCGGGCCGGAAATGAAAACGTGCTCGCCGGGAGATACGGAAAAGATGGGAATGTCCAGCGTGGGCCGCTGTTGCCCCGGCCACTTGAAGACCACGTTTTTCAAAAAAACGGCGAAAGCGGCTGGATTTTCTCCCGTCTCTCCGCCGGAGCATCCCACGCTTGAAATGCCCTGCGGGGATTTGCCTGCGGAACCTTGCCGCCGAATGGCCGCAGGCGAGTTTTGCTCGCCGCGAGGACTATTTGAAGCGTTAATTGCCTGAGGAGCCTTGAAACCGCACAACCCCACGGCTACCACCGGATTACGCTGGCCTCGGGGCTGAGTTCCGCCGCGTTCTGCCCTTTGGGGGTGACCATCTGAACTTCCATCCGGCGCAGATTCGGGAAAACGCTGAACATGTTCACAGTGACGCTGTTCAATTTTTCCTGGTTGAGGCATATGAACGATATCTCCGCGTCAAGGTCTCCGTGGTCTTCATGGGATTTCCCGCCATGATCGTGCGCCTCGCGTTGCCGTGAACCTTCCGGCGCGAGCAGGGACTGCCCGAGGACTTCCGAATCCAGGGACACCTTCTCCGGCCGGCATCGGGCTTCAGCGGGGAAAACGAACAGGGCTCCGGCGTTGCGCATTAGCGCGGCCATATTGCGGACTTCCTGCCTTTGCGCGTCAGTTTCCGGTTTGTGCTCGAAAGAAAGGAAATTGTCGAGCGCACCTGTTATCTCTATTTCCACTTTTTTTTCTTCCACAACCATATTCATATGGGCAAGGCCGTGCTCATGGGCTTCATGGGCTGAAGCAAAACTGTCAAGGCCCCAAAAGATTCCAATTACCGCGCAAAGCACCAGAATTTTTTTCATAGCCTTTCCTTTTAGGTTCGTGTTTCTGGCCCTCAGGCGACTATGCCCCGGAGGCCTTGATATCAGTCCGCAGCGGACGCCCTGACCGGGTCCGCGTACCCGGGCCAGGGCCTGGAACGCATGGCCCTGGCCGGTCGTATTGCCTCATTGGTTCTTCTTCGGCAGTCGGTCTGGACTGTGCCGAAAAATGAAATGATATAGTATTGCATTTATGTCAAGTCAAATTCCGGCCGGACATACGGGTATGGAGAACTTGTTGTCTTCGCCGCTTACCACGCGGAAAATAAGGTAGCCTTCAAGGAAGTACCCTGGTGTCAGGGCGTCAGGGCGGGCATAAACAGGCCGGTGCCCAACTCAAGGCCCAGCATCAAATTGGCGTTGGCCACCGCCTGTCCGGATGCGCCCCGGCACAGGTTGTCGATGCACGCGACCAGCAGAAGCCGGCCCGCGCGCTGATCCACGACCACGCCTATGTCACAGAACATTGTGCCCCGCACGTTGCGCATCTCCGGCAACTCACCGGCAGGCAGCACACGCACGAAAGGATGCCCGGCGTAAACCTCGGAGTAAACCTCAAGCGCCTGCTCCAAGGTGAGGCGCTTATCCTTGAGGCTTGCATAGATTGTAGCCAGGATTCCCCTGTTCACGGGCAAAAGATGCGGAGTAAAGGTGACCGCCAGCTTCTTTGCGGCGATCGACGAAAGCTCCTGCTCAATTTCCGGAGTATGCCGATGGACAACAGGACTGTAGGCCTTGAAGCCGCCGCTGATCTCACAGAAAAGCGAACCGGGTTTCAATTCGCGCCCGGCACCGCTTACCCCGGATTTTGCGTCTATAATCAGCCCGTCTTCTTCCACCAGATTGCGCTGCAAAGCCGGGTAAATCCCCAAGATGGAGGCAGTGGGGTAACAGCCGGGGTTTGCCGTCAGGCGGGCGGCCGCGATACGCGGCCCATAGAGTTCTGGCAGACCGTAAACGGCTTCGACCAACAATTCAGGCGCCTTATGCCCGGTTCCATACCAGGACTCGTAAACCGAAGCCTCGCGCAGGCGGAAATCAGCGGACAAATCCACTACCTTGCAACCCCTGCGCAGCAAATCCGCTCCAAGGGTCATGGCGGTTCCGTGCGGAACGGCAAGAAAGACAAGCTCACAGGCCGAAGCCAGATCTTCGGGGTCCGGAGGAGAAATTACCAGTTCTCCGCAGGCAAAACCCCGCAAAAATGGATGAAGGCCGCCAAGCTTCCGCTTTTCCTCCTTGCGCGAGGTGACGCGGACAAGGCGCATGGCAGGATGCACGGATAAAAGGCGCGCAAGTTCCATGCCCGTGTAGCCGGTAACGCCCACCAGTCCTACCGTGAATTTTTTTTTCTGTTCAGCCGCCATATCCGTTCCCAAAGCGCAGCTATTTCTTTTTGATTACGAATTTCATGCGCAATTCGTAAAGCAGTCCGTCAAGCAGACGTTTTTCCTCTTCATCCAGGCCGCTCTCAGTTTTTAGCTTGAGCATTGACAACGTGTCAATGCTGTGCCGCGCAAGTTCAATATCCTCGTGGGTCTCGCCGCTTGCCGGGTCCGGAACCTCACCGAGCTGCACCATGGCGGCAGAGGCCAGGGATAGCACAAAGGTGGAAAAGGTGGGCACAGGCATGCGCCCTTGCGGGTTGTCGCTCATAAGACGTTCCGGGGCTGAATTTTCATGGTTTCCGGCACTCCCTCGTCCAAAGCGTGCCAGTAAGCGTCCAAGGCCTGCTCAAGATAGTTGCGGCAGCCAAGATAGCCTCCGCAGGCATGAAAGGAACGCACAAAAGCGTGCAATCCCGCGGCAAGGTCCGCATAATCCACATATCCCATGTGGCCGATGCGCACAATGCGCGATTTGAAAGCCCCACCCTGTCCGGCGGCCATGATCACCCCGCACTTATCCGCCGCCACCGCCAGGAGGCTGGCGGCGTCCATCCCGTCCGGCAACAGCACGGAAGTCAGCCCCCAAGCGTAGGCGTCCCTGGCAAAAAGCTCAAGGCCGAGGGCCGAGATGCCGGTTCTGGCCATTTGCGCAAGCGCCCACTGTTTGCGGTAGATATTGTCAAGGCCCGAAGAAAGCAGAAGACGCAAAGATTCGCGCAAACCCAGGATCAAACTTACGGGAGAAGTGAAATTGGTCTGATTCTTCCCGTTTTCCTCCCGTTCCTTCAGCAGGTTGAAATAATAATTTCCCGGAGGGACGCTCTCCGCTTTCTCCCAGGCGCGTTTTGACAGGGAGATGAAGGAAAGCCCGGGGGGCAGCATCAAACCCTTTTGCGAACCGGTAAGCAGGCAGTCAACGCCCCAGGCGTCCATGGGGCAGGGAACGACGGACACCGCCGAGATGCCGTCGACAACCAGGAGGACGCCACGGCGACGCGCAAGCGCGGCCAGCTCCCGCACCGGGTGCAGGGCGCCGGTGGAGGTTTCCGAATACTGCACCAGCACTCCGCTGATTTCCGCGTCTTTGTCCAGGGCGGCATCTACGTCTTCAACGGACACGGCCTCGCCCCACTTCACACTGATCGGCAGGGGAACGATTTTATGCGTCCGGCAGATCTGCGTCCAGCGTTCGCCGAACACACCCCCCTCCACCACCAGCACCTTCTCTCCCGGAGCGAAAAGCGCGCAGACCGCAGCGACCATGGCTCCGGTTCCGGAGGCGCTCAGGGGCAGCACCGGCATGGAAGTTCCGAAGAGCTCGCCTAATCCTGCGCGCACTTCTGCCATAACTTCCTTGAAAGCGGCCTTGCGGTGGTGGATCATGTCAACGGCCATAGCCAGACGCACCTGTTCCGGCATGGGCGTGGGACCTGGAGTGAGAAGGCGCCGCCTGTTCAGCATGGCCTTTTACCTGTTCCAGGGATCAGGTCCGCCAAAGTCATCGTCCTGCCCGTCAATATCCGGCGGCAAATCATGATGGCCCGCTTTTTCCTGGCTCCGCCCGGGATAAATGACGACCCGTCGCTGCATACCGTCGCCCTTGCTGCGCGTAAGCACCTCCGCGTCGTTTTCCAGAGCCAGATGCACGATGCGCCGCTGGTAAGCATTCAAAGGCCGGGTGGAAGCGGGACGCCCTCCGGATTTGACGCGCCCGGCCAAAGACAGGGCCAGTTCACGAAGCTTCTCGTCACGCCGTTCCAGATAGTGATCGGCGTCGACATGCAGACGCACAAAACCCCCGACCGCGCGGCTGACTATGCGACCGGCCAGGTATTGCAAAGCGGTCATGGTCTGGCCCTCCCGCCCGACCAAAAGTCCCGCGTCATCGCCGCATTCCAGACAGACGCGCACCCTGCGATCCGCAATTTCCACGCGGCAATCCAACTGCCCGACAATCGGCTCCGCAAGACGCATGACCACGGATTTTACCAAAGCCACGAGTTCCTTGTCATCCGCCCCGGCGAGGTCAAATTCGACCATATCCTCGGCTGCGCCCGCCTCAAGCGGGGCATGCCCGCGCACGGTGGAGTCTTCGCCTGCGCCGGGGCGCAGCCGTTGGCTCTGCTCACGGGTTTCCACGCACGCAGGCGTTTCGGCGGACGATGCCTCGCCTGCCCCGGAGCTTTTCTCAACCCGTCGTTTTCCCCCGGGTACCGCGTTTCCCGGCTCAGCCGCCTCCGCTTTCGCCACAGGGGCGGACATTTGTTTTTCCTTTGTCGTCGCGGGCGCTTGCGCCTTTTTGCCGTCTTCAAGCAGGGCGCTCACCGTCTCCTGAAGCAGAAGGGCGCGGGCGGCGCGAATTTCCGCCTTCTTCGCACCCACAAGGCCGAAAATGCCGGTTTTGGCGTCATTGAGTATCTCTATTTCCAGCTTTTCCCTGGGCACCCCGTAATACCGGCAGGCCTCCAAAATGGCTTCGTCAAGCGTTTTTCCCTGAAATTCCTTATAGTTGGTCATTTGATCCTCGGGAAGATTTTTGCTGAACGGTTCAGGTATTCCTCCAGATATCTTCCGTAACCGGCCTGTCTGCGGCCGGACCGGAAAAAACCGCGCCATGTCCCATTTTCAAGACAAAATTGTTTGCCGCGATTTTGCCCCGACAGCTACGGCAAAACTGCGCCACCACCGTGAAATGCTTCGCATTCCAAAACTATATCCTGTCGTACCGGTCCGCTTCCATCAGCAAATGACAGAAATTTCCGTCTGGAAACGGAATCAGGCCCGGCGCAGCTGCCACCACTGCTGAGCTATGGAAATCAGGTTGTTCACCAGCCAGTACACCACCAGACCGGAGGGGAAACTGAGGAACAGCACGGTGAATATCAGGGGCATCAACATCATTATCCTGGCCTGGGTGGGATCCCCGGAGGCCGGGGTCATTTTTTGCTGCAAAAACATGCTCGCGCCCATGACCAGCGGCGTAATCAAATAGGGATCGGCAGAGGCGAGGTCCGCAAGCCAAGGCAAATCGGTAAAGGGCAAGGTAGCAATAAAAGGCGCGTGCCGCAACTCTATCGCATTGAGCAGACCTTGATAAAGACCAAAAAATACTGGTATTTGCACGACAATGGGCAGACAGCCGCCGGCCGGGTTGACCTTGTAGGTTTTATAAAGCTGCATGACCTCACGGTTCATGGCCTCTTTGTCGTCTTTGTGTTTTTCCCGTATTTTTGTCATCATGGGCTGAAGTTGCTTGAGCTTGTTCATGGAGCGGTAGCTTTTCTGCGACAGGGGCCAGAAAAGCGCCTTGATCACAATGGTCAGAAGGATGATCGCCAGCCCGTAGTTGCTGGTGAACCCGTAAAAAAAGCCCAGCAACTGCACCAGAGGCCGCGCGATTACAGAGAAAAATCCGTAATCAAGGGCGCTGGACAGGTTGTTCGGAGTATTCTGAAGCTGTCCGGTTTCCTTGGGGCCGATGAAGTACACGCTGTTCAATTCAGTGCGGACATCGGGCGCAAGCTCCACGCCAGTCCTGCCCACCAGCACATGGTACACCCCGCCGAGCATGCGTCCCTTGGCCCCGGCGGCGGCGCCATCCATGCTCACGGCCCCCATGAAATAGTTGTTCATCACGCCCATCCAGGAAACATTGCTCTGGATGAGAACGCCTTTGGCCAGATCCGCCGCCGATGTCTCTTCATCAAATTTGCCGTTTTCAAACCAAGCCACGCGGGTCGGGTTATACTGGCTCTCTTCCGGCTCGGGCGCCTGGCCGCCCATCACGGCGTAGCGCAGCGTGGAGAAAATTGACGTTTTGCGATCCGTGTCCAAGGCAGCCGCGCCAAAGGTAAAAGCCACGTTTACGGCCCTTTGCCGGACCGAGGAAAGAAACAGCCGCTCCCCGATGGCATAGCTTTTTCCGGAAAAGGTCAGTTCCCGGATTATGTCGATCCCGTCGACTTCGGCATGAAAACGCAAAATACCTTCATCAGTTTCCCCAAGGAGCAGGTCTCCGCCTTCAAAGCTCCATTTCGGCCCGGACCAGGTGGAAAGCCCGTCCAGAATAAGGCCCAGAGGCGCCTGTCCGGCGGCCTGTTCGTTCACCAGATCGACCAGTGGAGAATCCGCGGCTATGCTCGTGCGGTATCTCATCAGGGAGAAGCTGCGCAACACGCCCCCGCCGCTGTGGAAAACAGCCTTGTAGAGCGGGGTCTGCACCCGGATGAAGCGGCCTTCTTCTTCAATTCCCGGCTTCACTGCCGGCTCGGCCCTAACGGAAGACGGAGCGGCTCCCTGCCCGGGATCCGGAGGCGGTCCTTCAGCCGGGGACTTTCCCGCCGTGGGGCCGGGAGCGTCACCAGCGGGCGGCGCCTTCGCCACCCAGCCCATTTCCTGGGAGAGGTATCCCCAGCCGAGAAAGATTGCGATGGTAAGAGCAAAGGCCAAAGCCAGACGTTTGTTGTCCATAATTATTTCTGCATCAGTTGCTGTGGGTTTGGCGGCACAGGGTCATAGCCGCCTTTGGCCAAAGGGCTGCAACGCAAAATGCGCCATGCCGCCAGCATCCCTCCTCTGACCGGTCCGTGACGCAAAACCGCTTCCTCGGCGTACTCCGAACAGGAAGGATAAAAGCGGCAGCAGGGCGGTAGAAGAGGCGAGACAAAAAGCCTGTAGAGCCGGATGGGGGAAAGGATGACCGCGCTTGCCGCGCTGGCGGCCATGCGGATAAAACCGGCTCTGTCCATAAATTATCCTGCGGCGGAAGCGCGAAGGCCGAGCAAAGGGAGAAGCTCATCGCGCACCGCGCAGAGCGCAAGCGCTCGCGGCACAAGACAACGCTTCGGGACTACGACGTAATCGCGTCCCGGACAGATGCCGGACTGCTCCAGGCGAAAAAATTCCCGTATCAGTCTGCGCGTCCTGTTGCGCCAAACAGCGGAGCCGCTTTTTTTGGTAACGGCCATACCCAGACGCCACGGCAGATCCGGCTTTTCTCTGCGTAGCGCAAAAACGACAAAAGAACGGGAAAAGATGCGTCTGCCGGAAGCATAACAACGCAAAAATTCTTTCCGCTCAGTCAGGCGGCGTTCCGGAGCGAATTTCAAACCGTTAATTTTTTACGCCCCTTGGCGCGCCTGCGCCTTAAAATATCCCGGCCCGCGGCCGTACTCATGCGCGCGCGAAAGCCATGTGTCCGCTTGCGCTTGATGCGGCTCGGCTGATATGTTCTCTTCATGGTCCGTCTCCTTCATAAACTCTGGCATAACGGTAAAATATAAGCTGTCGCTTTTATCTGTTTCACAAACGCCAGTCAAGTTTTTTCCCGGAGCCTGCCGTCGGCAGGCAAAAGCGGACTGGACTTGAACTCAACTGTAATGTATATGTATGCATACAGTAAGGAGTGTTTGGTGTACAGCCCTGAACAATTCATCGTTTACCCCGCCCAGGGCGTGGGTGTGATCGAAGGCCTTGAACGACGCGAAATATGCGGACAGGAGACGGAATTTTACATCATCCGCATTTTCGCCAACAATATCCGTATGATGGTCCCGGTAAAAAACGCCGCTTCCCTGGGTCTGCGCAAGCCGTGCAGCCCGGAGGAGGCGGACGAGGTGCTGGCAGCGCTCCAGGATCGCAGCACCTTCGTCGGTTATTCGGGACAGAACTGGAACCGGCGCTACCGCGAATATTCGGAACGCATCAAGAGCCGCTCCCTTCTGGACGTGTGTTTTGTGCTGAAGGAACTGATCCTGATCAGCGCAGGCAAGGAACTCTCCTTCGGCGAACGCAGGCTGCTGGAACAGGCCATGGGCATAGTCACCTCGGAACTGTCCTTCGTCCTGAACAAAAAAAACGCCGAAATGAAAACTTTTATCGAAAATTTTTTCGCGGATATCCTTTTTAAAGAAAAAAAACCCGCCGGACCCCTTGCCAGGGATTGAAACTTGCGCTACATTTCCCGCGTTCATTGCAGCGGAACATCCATTACGGTCTTTCCGCCGATCCGCCCCTGTCTTGTCGCCGGCGCGCAAAACGCGCGGGCTTGAGTTTCCCCGACAGTTCGTTCATTTTTGTATATTATGCCGAACTCCTGCATTTCCCTGAGTCTGTATCCGGGCCACTGCCGGGTTACGCACTCGACATCCATTGCGGAAAAATCCGGAACGCGGCAGACAAAAAAGGCCGCGAGCGACCGGGTCACGGAAAAAATACCAGCCACTCCTACCACCATCTCTTTCTGAGGAACGCATGAATTTATCAGAACTTAAGGTCAAGTCCATGCCGGAACTTATGACCCTGGCGGAAACCTTCAATGTGGAAAACGCCAGTTCCATGCGCAAGCAGGAACTGATCTTCTCCCTCCTGCAGAACTGTTCATCACAAAACGGCGCCATATACGGTGACGGGGTGCTGGAGATTCTTCCGGACGGGTTCGGCTTTCTGCGTTCCCCCCTGTGCAGCTATATGCCGGGTCCGGACGATATCTACGTTTCTCCATCTCAGATACGACGTTTCGGCTTGAGAAAAGGCGACATCGTATCCGGGCAGATCCGTCCCCCCAAGGAAGGCGAGCGCTATTTCGCCCTGCTCAAGGTCAACGAAATCGGCATGGAACCGCCGGCCAACGCCAAAAACCTCGTCCTTTTCGACAACCTGACCCCACTTTTCCCGGATCGCAAGCTGCGCATGGAAAACGGGGAAACGGCATACTCCGGCCGGGTCTTAGACCTGATGTCGCCGGTGGGCTGCGGACAGCGCGGCATTATCGTCGCCCCGCCCCGCACCGGCAAAACCATCCTCCTGCAGTCGCTCGCCAACGCCATCAACGCCAACAATCCGCAAATCTACCTGATCGTGCTGCTGATAGACGAACGCCCGGAAGAAGTGACGGACATGGAGCGCACGGTCAAAAACGCCGAAGTCATATCCTCCACCTTTGACGAGCCGCCCCAACGGCACGTGCAGGTCTGTGAAATGGTTCTGGAAAAAGCCAAACGTCTGGTGGAACGCAAGCTCGACGTGGTTATCCTTCTGGATTCCCTTACCCGCCTGGGCCGCGCTTACAACGCCGTCACCCCTTCCTCCGGCCGCGTCCTGACCGGCGGGCTTGACGCCAACGCCCTGCAACGCCCGAAACGCTTTTTCGGAGCGGCGCGCAACATAGAAGAAGGCGGCAGCCTGACCATAATCGCCACCGCGCTCATCGACACCGGATCACGCATGGATGAGGTGATTTTTGAAGAGTTCAAAGGAACCGGCAATATGGAGATCTACCTTGACCGGCATCTGGCGGAAAAACGCGTGTTCCCGGCCATGGACATCAACCGCAGCGGCACGCGCAAAGAAGAATTGCTCTTCTCGGAGGAGGTGCTGAACCGCGTCTGGATCCTGCGCAAAATTCTCGCTCCCATGTCGCCCATCGACAGCATGGAATTTCTTCTGGACAAGATGCGGGGAACAAAAAGCAACGCGGAATTCCTTAACGTCATGAACAAATAGGCGTCGCTGCCGGGCAGAAAGGAACGGTCAGGCGCGAATTTTTGGAGTTTCACCCCGTCCCCTCCGGGGGAACCTCCCCTTTGGATCTTCACCGCGCCATTGGCTTTTTGGCGAGAAAACCACTGATCTGGTACCATGTCCGAAAAAAACGAAAAACTCTCCGCGTATATTGCCCTTTTACGGGAGAGGCACGGGGACATCCGCGCGCTTGAGGAAAAAGCCCTGGCGGCGCTGGATGAAGACGTGGAAACTTACCGCCGGCTCATGGCAGAGCGGGCGGAGCGCATCGCCGGCCTGGCTGACGCGGCGGTCGAGTTGCGCCGGGAACTGCCGGAAACGGCCCGCCTGCACGTGGAGGCGGCCCTGCGCCGCTTTTCCGCATACGCGCGCGAAGCTCTGCGCCTCAAGTCCGTCTTTTATATGTCCGCCCTGCTCTATCCGGACACGCACAGACCTGGAGGGGAGGACAACCTGCAAAAGCTGATTGCGGACCTGGAAAAGCAAACAGGATAGAAAACCGAATGATCCGGATCCTGCTCCTGGCCTTTTCCCTTGCCGCCTTTGTTTCTCCCCTTTCCGGCGCGGCTGCGGGCCGGGACAAGCCGTCCTCCAAAATACCCACGGAGATGCCGGGATTTTCCACGGATGACCTGCGCGGACTGGCGGACCTCATATCCCGCACCGGCGTTTCCGCGGATGCGATACCAGCCCTGTACCGGCCGCGGTACATGTCCGTTTCCGACGCCGATCTCTCCATGGACAATGAAGATATTGTCTTTATCGTGGAATACCCCGGCAATCTCGTGCGCATATACCCGCGTCGCGTCCTTGTCTGGCACGAGGCCGTGAACGACGCGGCGCCGGGTGACGAAAGCCGGCTGCCTCCGACGCCGCTTGCCGGAGAACCGGGCAACGGTGGAGAAAACCGCACTGTTACCTATTCTCCGCTTACCGGCTCGGTGGTCGGCTTTCGCTCCATGGCCGGGCGTTACCCCTCTTCTTTCGGCGTATCCGGGAACCTGTTGAACGGAAACTCCGTACTCTATGACCGCATAAGCCGCAGCCTCTGGGTGCAGCTTATGGGCTTGTGCGTGGAAGGACCCTTTCTCGGCAAGAGGGTTGCGCGCATTCCGGTGCTGTCCGCGCGCTGGAAGGGTGTGAAATCCCGTTACGGAGGCATGGACCCGCGCTTTACCGGCCGTGCGGAAGTCCTCTCCCGTTCCACCGGCTTTAAGCGCACTTACGGCAAGGACCCGTACGGGAACTACACACGGAAGGATACTTACTATGATGACGACCGCCTGCCTTTTGCAGTTGACCGCCTCGACACGCGCCTGCCGCCGAAAACGCGCATCCTGGGGCTTGAGTTGGGCAACGCCTTTGGCGCCGTGCTCAAAGACGAGGTGCGCAGATCGAGGGTGATAAACTTCACCCTTGGCGCCACCCCGCTTACGGCGATACATGACGTGGAAATCGACGCGGTGCGCGTTTTCGAACGCGCCTTGCAGGGTCTGGAACAGCCGCTGAGCTTCACCATTTTTGAAGACAGGCTGGTTGACGAACAAAGCAAAAGCGAATGGCGGCCGGACGGTGAATGCATATACGGGAGACTGCGCGGCCGGACGCTGAAACCGGTGCTGGCCATAGACTCCATGTGGTTTGCCTGGGCCTCGTTTTATAAAAACACGCGCATCTTCCCGGGCAGCGCCTTTTGACATACAGATGCCGCGGGAATTTCCGTAGCGGCCATAGCGTCTCCCTGCGCCATGCGGGCGTACATAATTGACCATAGCCTCAGACGTTGGTAGGATGCTAGGAGTATTCCGATGCAAATGGTGCTTCACATACCGGATAACCTTGCGGAGAGATTCCTTCAGGTTGTTCCAAGTCCACAACAGAACGATTTTCTCGCCAAGGCTCTGGAAGATGCGCTTTCTTTGGCGGAAGACCCAATCTATATTGCCGCCCTGGCAGTGGAACAGGACGAGGCGCTCAATGCCGAAATGAAGGAATGGCATGATGCTTGTATCGGCGATGGTATTCGCGAGCATGTGGATATGAGTGGAGATGTTGATGCAACGCGGTGAAGCCTGGTGAGTCGATTTCGACCCAGCACAGGGCAGTGAAATACAAAAATGCCGACCCGCTGTAATCCTCACGATCAATACCATCAATAAAGCAAGAAGGACTGTGGTTGTTGTGCCTCTTTCCACAGCAGCTACACCTCGCCCTCCTATCGTAATCCCTCTCCCCTCTGCCGGGCAAAATTCTGTTGCTGTCCGCGACCAACTTCGAGCGATTGACAAAAGCCGTATTCTGAAACGAATCGGCGTGCTCTCCACAAACGACTTGGCAGCGTTGT
>JAISZH010000063.1 GCA_031269345.1 Desulfovibrio sp.
TGTGTCCTCAAACTCCGATTTCACCCTGGCCCAGATGTTTTCCGTGTAGGTCTGAATCAGGTTTTGCTGTTCTCTGGCCGCGTCTATGGCCTTTGCGGCGCTCTCCTTTCCTGTTTCCCGCGCTTGCGACGGCGCCGCCAGAGCGTCAGGCAGCGCGTCCAGCCACGCGCGCTCCGCATCAGGCTGCCGGACACGCAGGCCGGCCGTACTTTCCTCAATCGTTTTCCGCTGCTCCTGAACAATTTTTTCCTCCCCGCTTCCTTTGCCCGGTTGAGGCGACAACGCCAGGAGGATCACCAGCAGCGCGGTTCCTGCCGCTTGATTTGTCATGTTTGTTACCTCCGCTTTTTCCGTCCGGGAGACAGGAGAAGGCAAATTGCGCGGGATTACCTGCCGCCGTTTATAAACAGGAGGCAAGAACCATGGAAAACAGCCTGAATCTGGATAAAATGCTGAAAGAGGTCTCGGCCGAGTTGAAGGAATGGAAAGTGCTTATGCAGGACCTGGCGGGCGCGTTCTACATCCACTTTCCGGCGACAAGGCGGTACGGATGGACTTTGCACCTCAAACGCTGCGCGAGGCTGAAGAGATGTGATATGTGCCCGCATTCCATTTACTGGGTGAGGTACTACTATGTGGGTCTCAGTGAAAAACAAAAAGGGGAAATGGAGAAGGCCGGGCTGGAGCCGCCAAAATCAAAAATCTCCTGGGACAATACCCGGAGCGGCATATGCAGGGACAGACTCCCGGCCAGATTAAAAGTGACCAGGGCTGACAAGCTGATATACCAGGAATATGAAACTGTGCGGGCTGAAATAATGCGTCAGCACGCGGCATTTGCGCAATTACGCAGGAAACTGCTGGCTCAGGTCAGGAATCAGAAAAATCATCTGACCCTGCCCATGACATACTTTGAGAACAGCGTATTGAAGGATTATTACCTGGCCATGCTGCCTTCAAAACCCATAAAAGCCGCCGTAATAAACAAAATTTATGAACTGCGGAAGGCGAGGGTATAAGAAATTTTGTGTAATCGGCCAATCGTGTTACCCCTAAAAATAGGAGGAACGATAATGGCCGATAGAAAAGACATTTCTGATGACCTGATCGACATTCTGCTTGCGAACTATGAAAAACCCAATGATTTGCTTGGCAAAAACGGCATTTTGGAGCAATTGACCAAGCGGGTTGTAGAGCGGGCTCTGCAAGCGGAGTTGACGCACCACCTTGGGCATGAAAAACATGGCCGAGTAGGCAATGCTACTGGAAATACCCGTAACGGCGCAAGCAGAAAAACCCTCAAGGGCAACACCGGCGAACTGACCGTGGCCATTCCCCGTGACCGGGACGGAAGCTTTGAGCCGCAGCTGGTGGAAAAATACCAGACCCATTGGCAGGGTTTTGATGATCAAATTATCTCGCTCTACGCGCGTGGCATGAGCGTGCGCGAAATCCAGGGGCATTTGAAAGAACTGTACCATACAGATGTTTCCCCGGCCCTGATAAGCGCGGTTACGGACGCCGTAAGCGAGGAGGTGCGCCAATGGCAGGGACGCCCTCTGGATGCGGTCTATCCGATTCTTTACCTGGACTGCCTTCATGTAAAAGTGCGCGATTCCGGCTCCGTCAGCACCAAGGCCGTGTATCTGGCCTTGGGTGTCAGCATGAGCGGAGTGAAAGAACTGCTGGGCATGTGGATATCCCCGAACGAGGGCGCGAAATTTTGGCTTTCCGTGATGACTGAATTGCGCAACCGTGGGGTACAGGATATTTTTATTGCCTGTGTCGACGGTCTCAAGGGTTTTCCGGAGGCGATCGAAACGGTGTTCCCCCAGACGCAGATCCAATTGTGCCTTATTCATCTTTTGCGTAACAGCCTGAAATATGTGAGTTGGAAAGAACGCAAAGAGGTGGCTGCGGATCTGAGGGAGGTGTATACAGCCACAACTGTGGAGCTTGCCGAATCGGCGCTCGCCCGAGTGGAGGAGAAATGGGACTCCCGTTATCCACTGGTGGCCAAACCCTGGCGCAGCAATTGGGAACGAGTCATACCATTTTTCCAATATCCTCCGGAAATTCGAAAGGTTATTTATACGACAAACGCCATTGAATCGCTGAATATGAGCCTACGCAAGATCATCAAGACCAAGGGAGGGTTCCCGCATGATGAAGCGGTCTTCAAGATTTTATGGCTAGCGTTGCGCTCTATCAGCAAAAAATGGACGATGCCGATTAAGGATTGGAAAAGTGCGCTTAATCGCTTTGCGATAATGCATGGAGAGAGGCTTGCTTGTTAAGCGGCGCTGTCACGGCTCTTGCAGCGCGGGATCGTGGGTGGGCGTCCCGCGCAAGATCCACGCCAGCGCCTGGTCCCTATTATTGAAAAACCGATTACACAAAAGACTGGACATACCCCTCTGGTCTGCCATTGGCGCCGGCGCTCCTGTAGTACGCTTCGGCCTGAATGCCGCAGGCGCGTATGATTACGCCAAAAAAACCGCCGCTTACGACAATTACATAGCGGAACGCCAAAACGCGGAACAACAGATTCTTTCCGATCTGGATCATTTCAGCCAGGATTCAAAACTTGCCCAGCGTGATCCGCTGTTGTTTGAAGAAGCCGTAGCCAGTCTTAAACAGGGCGCGCCGATTCAAAATGTGTATATCCCTGCGGAAGCGCTTTCAGATTCCTATAAAAACACCGAGGGAGGCGTACAAAGCGCTCTGGACAGCCTGGGAATAAGCCGTGAGGATTATGCCGCGGCCCTGCAAAACGGCGACGACCTTGTTGTGCCGGTTGAAAAATATACTGCCGCCATAGCCGCGAATAAAGAATTTGCCGCGCATGTGGCTGATAACCGCAGGCTTTCCGAAGACGGTTTTACCATAAATGAATTGCGTGAATTTACCGCGCAAAGACAAGCCGAAGTTGAAAAATTGCTGGCCGATGCCAAAATTGAAAATGAAGCGGCCAATATAATTGAAACCGAGAGCCGCGAAATATTTAACTCCATGCGCGATACGCTGACGGCGCAAGGAAGGCCATTTCAGGAGGCCAGGGCGAACGCGGCTCAGGTAGCCGCTTTTTTCGGGACTATCGCCGCCAGAAGCAAAGGCAAACACACGCCAAAGCAGCTATGGGAGCGGTACGCGCCGGATGTTCGGGGGGCCGGCATTGTCCAGTTCGGCGGGGAAGGCAGGCGGTTGTTTCAGCTTGATCAGAACGG
>JAISZH010000098.1 GCA_031269345.1 Desulfovibrio sp.
TTCGGCCAGGCCGAAACCCTGTCCCGCGCCAAAAACACCGCCGTCAACGGCTTGGTGGAAGCCGGTATTGTGTCTTCGCGCGGCGGCAAGGTCAGGTTGCTGAAACGGGGGGAACTGCCGGCCGATTGGGATCCCGCTACAGACAAGAGGCTTACGGTGTGGGAAGCCACGCAGTATTTGATCCGCGCGCTGGATCAGGAAGGCGAGAGGGGCGCTGCCCTGTTGCTGCGCAAGCTGGGCGGCGCTCTCGGCGAAACGGCTCGTGAACTTGCCTATCGGCTGCACAAACTTTGTGAGGGGAAAGGCTGGTCCGCAGAGGCGCAAATGTACAACGGGCTTGTTCTGGCTTGGCCGGAACTGATGAAGCTGACGCAAACGGCACCTGTCACACAGCAACTTCCCCTTCAAGGATAACGTTATGCCGGCTGTGAGGTGAAATATGTCCAAGACCAATCTCGCGCGGGTTGGAGATGCCCTGGAGCTTCTCAACAAAGGGCTGTTTCCCTTTGTGGAGCGGGAGTTGCAATCCGTTCACGGCGTTGCCTGGCAAGAAGTTGTCGCATCAACGCTCCGCGAGGATCGCGGCGGCATAAAAACCGCCAAGGCTGGCGATGTGAATTGGGATACCCAAAATCTGCTTGCCGTCATGTGGGAGCAATGGAACGCCGTATTCCGCAACACCCTGGGCCATGCGGAACGCGCTCTGGTCAGCGAGTTGCGGGAAATGCGCAACCGTTGGGCGCACCAGACGCCTTTCAGCAGTGACGACGCCTACCGCGCCCTGGACAGCATCGGGCGCTTGCTTGCCGCTGTTTCAGCCCCGGAAGCCAGGGAACTGGAAGAACAGAAAATGGCGCTCCTGCGAGTGCGCTTTGACGAACAACGCCGGGGGGAAATGCGCAAGCAGTCCGCGGCCCCTACTGAAGGCAATCCCATGAGCGGTCTCAAGCCCTGGCGGGAAGTCGTCACCCCGCACCGGGACGTGGCCGGCGGCACATACCAGCAGGCCGAGTTCGCGGCCGATCTGTGGCAAGTCTATCTGGGCGAAGCCTCGTCCGAATACCAGGATCCCGTCGAATTCTTTCGCCGCACTTTCATTACCGAAGGGCTGGGCAAGCTCCTCGGCAATGGCGTGCGCCGCATCGGGGGACAAGGCGGCGATCCTGTGGTGGAGCTCCAAACCAACTTCGGCGGTGGTAAAACCCACAGCATGCTGGCGCTGTATCATCTGCTTTCCGGTACGCCTGTGGCGGAATTGTCCGGAGCGGATCAAATCGTGAAAGACGCGGAATGCGTTGTGGCCCGGAATGTTCATCGAGCCGTTATTGTCGGCACAAAAATTTCTCCCGGCAATCCAGTTCAAAAAGAGGGCGGAACCCTTGTCCGCACCGTCTGGGGCGAAATCGCCTGGCAACTCGGCGGCAAAACCGGCTATGAGATGATCCGCGCCGACGATGAAAAAGCCACCAACCCCGGCGACACGATGAAGGAAGTGTTCAACAGGTTTTCTCCCTGTCTGATCCTGATTGACGAATGGGTGGCCTATGCCCGGCAGTTGCACGAGGGCAGCGCGCTCCCGGCCGGCACCTTTGACACGCAGTTCACCTTTGCCCAGGCCCTGAGCGAAGCGGCCAAAGCGGCCAAAAATACCTTGCTGGTGGTCAGCATCCCGGCCTCCGACAACGAGATCGGCGGAGAATGGGGCCAGCGCGCGCTGTCACGTCTCAAAAACGCTATCGGGCGCGTGGAATCAAGCTGGCGCCCGGCCAGCCCGGACGAAGGCTTTGAGATTGTCCGGCGCAGGCTTTTTGAACCCATGCGCGATCAGCAATCCTTTGTGGCGCGGGATGCCGTGGCCCGCGCCTTTGTGGAAATGTACGGGACGCAGCACAACGAATTTCCTTCCGAATGCCGCGAGGCGGAATACGAACGCCGCATCAAAATGGCCTATCCCGTCCACCCGGAACTTTTTGACCGGCTGTACAACGACTGGTCAACCCTGGACAAGTTCCAGCGTACACGGGGCGTCCTGCGTCTTATGGCGGCGGTGATCCATTCTCTGTGGGAACGTAATGACGGCAATCTGCTGATCCTGCCCTCCACTATTCCCATTGATGATTCGGAGGTGCAATTTGAGCTGACCCGCTATCTGGACGACCAATGGACGCCGGTCATCGCCAAGGACGTTGACGGGGAGCATTCACTCCCGCTCGCCCTGGATCGTGAAGCGCCCAACCTGGGGCGTTACTCCGCCTGCCGAAGGGTGGCTCGGACTTTGTATATCGGCTCCGCCCCAACGCAACGGGCGGCCAACCGGGGCATTGACGACCGGCAGGTAAAGCTGGGCTGCGTACAGCCCGGAGAAGCCGTAGCGACCTTCGGTGATGCCCTGCGGCGGCTGACCGACCGGGCCACCTACCTGTATGTGGACGGAAACCGCTACTGGTTTTCCACCCAGCCCACAGTGGCGCGCCTGGCCGAAGATCGGGCAAACCAGTTGCATGAGCATGATGTCACGGACGAAATTGTGAAAAGACTGCGCGAAGAGGCCCGCAGCCGGGGTGACTTCCATCGGGTTCACGCCTGCATGAACGGGAGCGACGTCCCCGACGAACATGAGGCGCGTCTGGTCATTCTCGGCCCGGAACATCCGCACGGCAAAGGGCAGGAAGACAGCCCCGCTCGCAAGGAGGCCGAAGGCGTTCTGAACAGTCGCGGGAGCAGCCCCCGCGCGTATAAAAACACTTTGGTATTTCTGGCTGGGGATGCAGCGAGGTTGAAAGACCTGAAAACGGCTATCCGCCAATTTCTGGCCTGGAAGTCTGTTTGGGAAGAACGGGAACAGCTCAATCTCGATCCTTTTCAGTCCAAGCAAGCGGATACGAAGCGCAAAAACGCCGATGCGACCGTCAACGCACGCATCCCGGAAACATGGCAATGGCTGCTTGTGCCGGGTCAGTCCGATCCCAGAGGGACGCTTGAATGGGCGGAAATCCGCTTGCAGGGAACGGATTCATTGGCGTTGCGCGCCTCCAAAAAACTCCGTAGCGAGGAAATGCTGCTTGGCCAAATGGGCGGTATCCGTTTGCGCCTGGAACTGGATCGGGTGCCGCTCTGGCGCGGCGACGACGTGCCGGTGAAGCAGCTTGTGGAGGATTTTGCAATCTATGTGTACCTCCCTCGTTTGCGCGATCCGGATGTACTGGCGGCGGCTATCCGGGAAGGCATCTTGCAGACGAACTGGCAAACGGAGACCTTTGCTTATGCTCAATCCAAAACTCCGGAAGGACGTTATTTGGGACTGGCCTGCGGCATAGCGGCATCCGTTCAGGCAGAAGGCGGTGCGCTGGTGGTGAAGCCCGACATCGCCGCCGAACAGCAACGCAAAGACGCTGAAGCCGAGCAGGCAAAAAGGGAACACGCGGCTTCTGGCGAAGCGGAACAGCCCGGTAATACGGTTGGCGACACGGGCGCACCGCCCGTAACGAGTGGACAATCTGGCCAGGCGGCAACAACACAACTGCCGCCCAAACCAGAATACCGGCGGTTTCATGGTTCGGTGCAACTGGATGCACTCCGCGTTGGACGCGATGCCGGACGCATTGCCGATGAAGTTATCCAGCATCTCACAAAACTTTTGGGTGCGGACGTGCAGGTAACGCTTGAGATTCACGCCTGCCTGCAAGACGGAGCAACGGAGAAAACCATCCGGGACATCACGGAGAACTGCCGGACTTTGCGGTTTGATGCTTTTGGATTTGAGGAAGAATAA
>JAISZH010000192.1 GCA_031269345.1 Desulfovibrio sp.
AGGTAACGCTTGAGATTCACGCCTGCCTGCAAGACGGAGCAACGGAGAAAACCATCCGGGACATCACGGAGAACTGCCGGACTTTGCGGTTTGATGCTTTTGGATTTGAGGAAGAATAAATTGAAAGTATGCCGAACAGACTCATTTTGGAAACAATATGAAAATCCCCTACGAGCGAACCCAATGTCCTCCAATCTTTCAGTCTTGCTGCCTTCGAACACAAAATTGCCGATGGTAAGCTCAGCCCACTGGACGACACGGCAGATAACGCGCCCAAAAAACCCTCCCACCAGGAGCTACGCCCTATCGGGACGAGGGCCAGCACCTGATTGATACGCAGTAATCTCTTTGAATGAATGGAATGTACGTCAAACATAAACAGTCTCCTTGGTAGAATTTGGGTCTACGCGGGAAACTGAATGAAGATGCTTGTAAAAAAAGTATGAAGTATAGCGTTCTGGCAAGCCCTGGAAGTACCTACTGATTCCCCACGACCGGATCACGGAACAGATGACGCTGAAGGGCCTTGAGGCCGGATGCTGGATACAATCGGAAAAAACAGCGAATTCCTGCACCTGATGCAACCACTTTCCATACGAACACGCTGGGAGTCCCCATGTCTCTTTTTACGCAGATCCCATACCATCTGGAAACTCTTATCAGGAACATTGATTCCGGCATTCTGGCTCTGCCTGAAATTCAACGGCCCTTTGTCTGGGAAAACGCCAAGGTGCGAGATCTTCTGGACTCCATGTACCGGGGCTACCCTGTGGGAGCATTGCTGTTCTGGCTCACCAGCGAGAATCCCCCGGTGAAGCGCGGCATCGGGCAGAACAGCCAACAGACTGTGCCGCATAGCCTGATTGTTGACGGACAGCAGCGCCTGACCGGTCTTTATGCGGTTATAAAAGGGGTTCCTGTGCTGCGCAATAATTATGAATACGAGCGTATCCGCATCGCGTTCAATCCACTGACCGGCGAATTTATGGTGCCTGACGCCTCAACGCCCAAAGATCCCGCTTTTATTGCTGATATTTCCGAGATATGGAGCCCGGACGCTGACTTGTTCAGCATTGTTCCTGACTACATGGCGCGCTACAGAGCAGCGCGCGGGGAAAATAGCCTTGCGCCGGAAGATGAGAAGGACGTCAAAGAAGCCTTGAAGCGTCTGCATGCTTTGCCCAATACCTATACCTTCACCGTATTGCAGCTTGTTCCACAAATGACGGAAGAAGAGGTTTCCCAAGTATTCGTCCGGGTAAACAGCACAGGAAAGCGGCTTAACCAGGCCGATTTTATTCTGACTCTAATGTCGGTCTACTGGGACGAAGGGCGACACAATCTGGAACGCTTTGCTCGCGAGAGCCGTATTCCCCCGCCTTCCGGGCAAAAGTCGCCATTTAATTTTCAGTTCCGGCCGGAACCGGATCATCTATTGCGTGTAGGCGTGGCCCTGGCGTTCCGGCGGGCGCGCTTGCAGCATGTTTATTCCGTGTTGCGCGGCAAGGATATGGAAACGGACAAGTTCAGCGATGAGCGTCGCGAAGAGCAGTTCGCCAAGTTGCAGGCGGCTCAGGCGGAAGTCCTGAATTCCGCGCACTGGTTTGAATTTTTGGCCTGCCTGATGCAAGCGGGGTACCGCCGGGAAGAATTGATCATTTCCGGCATGGCGGCGATTTACTCTTACGCCTTCTTCCTTTTGGGAAAATGCGTCTATACAGTTCCCCAACCGATTCTGCGCAAGGCCATTGCCCGCTGGTTCTTTGCCAGTGCTCTGACGGCCCGGTACAGCAGTTCCCCGGAAACGGTCATGGAAAAAGACATGGCGGCCTTGCGTGATGTGACGACCGCCCAGAAATTTGCGGACTATCTGGAAAACCAAATGGCCTTGACACTGACCACGGACTACTGGAACATCACCCTGCCGGGCAATATGGCCTCGTCAGCGGCGCGCAGCCCGGAACTAGCCGCCTATTTCGCGGCTTTGAACCTTTTGGACGCGCGAGTATTGTTTTCCAAAGTGAAAGTATCCGAGTTGATGGACCCAGGCTTGCAACCCCGGCGCTCTCTTCTTGAACGTCATCACCTGTTTCCCAAAGCGCATCTGAAAAAGATCGGTTTCGGCACCACACGGCAGACAAACCAAATCGCCAACATGGCATTGCTGGAATGGCCCCAGAATATCCATATTAAAGACGACGCGCCGGGAGACTATTTCCCGCGCATCATGGGGAATGGAGCGTTCACGGAACAGGAATGGCAAAACTTTGCCCGCTGGCATGCGTTACCCGAAGCATGGGAGACTATGGACTATGACGCGTTTCTCCCGGCACGGAGAAAACTGATGGCTCAAGTGATACGCGATGGCTTTGAAAAAATTTGAGGTATTCAATGCCATCACCCTGTTCAAATTATTGTGCAAAACAAAAGCATAGCGCCAGTTATCCCAAAAAACTGCGATTGACGCTTCGCAATCGGGTTATGAAGACGTATTTTCACTCCCCCCGCCTCTTTCCCGCCAGCCGATCCGCCAGCCGGTGCGCCCGCAGATGGCTGTAACGGGCCAACATCTGCATGGAACGGTGGCCGGAGATGGTTTTTATTTCCATCACATCAAGATCGGTGTTCTCAAAGAGGCGGGAGACGGCCTCGTGCCGCAGATCGTGAAAATGGAGATCCCGGAGGCCCGCCTTTTTCCGCGCCTGTTCCATGGCCTGGGTTATGGCGTCCGCGCTCATGCCGAACACCGTATAGCGTTTGTCTCCACACTGCTCCCGCATTGCTTGTAACAGTTCCAGCGCGGCCGGTGACAGCGGCACTGAACGCGCTTCCCCGTTTTTGGTCTTTGGCAGATGCGCGAAGCGTTTTTCCAGTTCCACGGTATCCCAGGTCAAGCGGGATATTTCCTCCCGGCGCATGGCCGTTTCCAAGGCAAAGCGCACCACCTGCCGAAAGGCGGGCGGGCAGGCTTCAAGCAGACGCTGTTCTTCGTCGCCTTCCAGGCGGCGCGTCCTGCCTCCCGGCAGTTTCGGCTTGTTCACCTTGCGCACGGGATTGCTCAGGCTTTCCATGCCCCAGTCCGTCGCGGCCACCGAAAAGAGACGCGACAACATGGCGAGATCCAGGCGTATGGTGTTGGCCCCGGCTCCTTCGGCTTCCCGCTCCTTGATAAAATCAGCGATATCCTTGCCCTTGACGGTGGCGAGAACCCGGCAAGCCAGAGGGCGTTTCTGCAAAAACGTCACCCGGTTGCTCTCACGCTTGTGTTGGGACAAGCGAGGCACATATTCCTGTCGGAAGCGTTCCAGCGCGTCTTTCAGCGTAGTACTTTCCGCCTCGGCGCGGGAGACGAACACTCCCCTATCCATCTCGCTTTCAATCTGCCGCGCCCAAGCCTCGGCATCGAATTTCGTCTCAAAGGTTTTACAGGTGACAGGCCAGCCTTTACGACGGATGCGGGCTTCCCATTGCAGGCCGCCGCGTTTGCGGATTGTAGCCATAGCTCCTCCTTGCTCCAGTTTTGCTCCACCAGCGAACAGTCTGAAAAGGCCCTTTCAGACCGATGGGTAACCCGTACGCCGCATTTGGCGCAAAAAACGTTTTGCATGCACCGGCGACTTTCGCCCGTTTTTCGACACGTGAGTGGAGCAGCCGTTGGAGCAAGTGGAGCAAAATTGGAGCAGAAAGTCAAATCGCATAAAAAAAGGACTTGGATTTTACTCCAAGCCCTTGATTTTTCTGGCTCCCCGGGACGGGATTGAACCGCCGACCTAGTGATTAACAGTCACCCGCTCTGCCAGCTGAGCTACCGAGGAAAATACGCCCCAACAGGCGCAATTGAACCTCTTATCCCAACAAAAAACCGCGGTCAATATTTTATTTGCGTTTGCGCAACTGAATCTGGATGCAGTCCAAACCGGCGGGCGTAATCCCGGAAATCCGCCCAGCCTGACCAAAAGTGCGCGGACGCACCCGCTCAAGCTTCTCCGCCAACTCCCGCGATAAACCAGGCGTCCCGACATAGTTCATGTCTTCCGGCAAAAGCTCGGATTCCACCTTACTTGCCTGCCTTATCGCCTCCTCCTGCCGCTCAAGATAACCGACATACTTGACCATGGTCTCCACCTCCAAAGCTGCCCCGGACAAGGCGCGCGCCCCGCCGCAAAGCACCTCCGCAAGGCCTCCTCCTCCGGCAGACCCTCCTCTGCCACCTCCATCTCCGGCAGACCCTCTTCTGCCGTCTCCATCTCCGTCAGCTCCTTCTCCGCCCGCAAAACCGAGCAAATGCACAAGCTCAGCGCGCTCTGCCTCCGTTCCAGAGCCAGGCAACCCGGCCAGACAACCTATGGTGAGCTTCGGTCGACGCAGGGCCTCCCGCAAGGTCATGCCGCAGGGCAAGGGCGCCTCACCCATGGCCGCCAAGGCCTCGTCAGTCTCCGAACCGGGTTTTATGCGCAGAACGTCCAAAAGTTCCTCAAGCCGCGCCATATCCGCCCGCTTGCGCTCATAGGCCGCCCACTGCGAAGCCCCTACCAGCCCTATGCGCCTACCCTGCGGGGTCAGACGCAAATCAGCGTTGCCCTCGCGCAAAATCAGGCGGTACTCAGCTCTGGAAGTAAACATCCGATAGGGCTCGTCCACCCCGTTTGTTACCAGATCGTCAACCATCACCGCCATGTACGCCTCCCCCCGTCCGGGCAGCCAGGGAGCCTCTCCAGCCAGCGCCGCCGCAACATTCAACCCGGCCCACAGCCCCTGTGCCGCCGCCTCCTCGTAGCCGGAGGTGCCGTTCACCTGCCCGGCCAGCCACAAACCGGGCAATATCTTGCTTTCCAAGGTAGGGTGCAGATCACGCGGGTCGGAATAGTCATATTCCACGGCATAGCCGGGCCGGACAATCTCCGCCTCCTCCAAACCGGGAATGGTGCGCAACATGGCCGCCTGCACATCCAGAGGCATGCTCGTGGACAGACCGTTGGCATAACATTCCGGACTGTCCAGACCCTCCGGCTCCAAAAAAATATGATGCCGATCCCTGTCCGGAAACCGGAATATCTTGTCCTCTATGGATGGACAGTAACGCGGTCCCGTACCCTTGATTACCCCGGAAAAAAGCGGAGAACGATCAAGCCCCGAGCGTATCACGGCATGCGTGTCCTGGTTGGTCCAGGTTATATGGCAGGCCACCTGGCGAAGCGCCGGCTTCGGACCGTAAAAACTGAAAGAAGGTAAAGGCCTATCCCCATGCTGCGCCTCGGTCGCCGCCCAGTTCACAGAGGCGGAAAGCAGACGCGGGGTGGTGCCGGTTTTCAGCCGTCCCAGGTTAAGTCCGCGCCGACGCAAAGAATCCGAAAGCTCCAGCGCCGGGGCGTCGCCCAGACGCCCACCCGGAAAACTGCACAGGCCGATGTGCAAAAGACCGTTCAAAAAAGTCCCCGCAGTCAGAATGACATGCCGGGCGAAAAACTCGGCCCCGGTGGCGCAACGCACGCCTTCCGCCCTACCCTCACCCAGAACGTCCACCACCTGATCCTGACGGACGCTTAAGCCCCTTTGCCCGAACACGTCCCTTTTGACCGCCCGGCTGTAAGCCTCTCTATCCATCTGCGCCCTGGTGGCACGCACCGCCGCCCCCTTCCCGGTGTTCAGGGTCCGGAACTGGATCCCGGCGGCGTCTGCCCAAATCCCCATCCTCCCACCCAGCGCGTCAATCTCCCGCACCATATGGCCCTTGCCCACCCCGCCTACGGCCGGGTTGCAGGACAAATGCCCCAGACGATCAATGTTGCCGGTGACCAACAGAACCTTATGCCCCAGGCCCGCCAACGCAAGGGCGGCCTCACAGCCGGCATGCCCGCCACCAATGACCACAACCGCGTAATTACTATTCATATATACATATTGTTTTGATATTTTAAAATTTTCTGACAGCGCCTTTGACAGGAGAGATTTTTTGCCCTAGAGCAATTTCAAAATGAAATTGCTCCGGCGGCCGCAAGAGCGGACGCCCGCCGCGAAGCTGTAAACGCAATTTATTTGCGCTGTTAAACGCCGGAACGGGCTAAGCCGGAGAGGGCCGGGCGCATTATCTCAAAGGTAAAATGCTCCGGTAGTCCGTCGGACAAGCTTTCTGTTCAAACGTCCGAAAAAGCCAGCTTGATCTGGAAGCGGCTAACATATTATATTTTCAGAATATGCAAATTTCACGGCGCAAAGCCCTGTTTCTTTTCAGCGTGGTCATCCTCGCCTGGGGTCTCAACTGGCCAGTGGTAAAACAACTGGTCACGGTTATGCCGCCCATCTGGTCAGCAGCGCTACGTTGCGCCATTGCCGCGGCCGCGGTCTTAATCATCCAGTGCGCGACCGGGCATTTCGTCATCCCCAAACGACAGGACATCTACATAGTGCTGGTAATCGGGGTCATCAACCTGGCCGTCGGCCCGGCGCTTATGGCGCTCGGCCTGCAGTTCATCCCCGCCGGCCGTTCGGCCGTCCTCGGATACACCACTCCCCTGTGGGTGGCCCCCGGAGCCTGGTTCTTCCTGCACGAAAAACAGCCGCCTCGCCGCATCCTCGGCATAATCATCGGCATCTGCGGGGTCGCCGTCTTATGCAATCCCCTGGCCATAGATTTGGGAGACGAGAATGTGGTACTCGGGCACGCCCTGCTCCTGTTGAACGCCCTGACCTGGGCCGTGGCAATCCTCTGCATCCGCGCCCATGTCTGGCTCTCCACTCCCTTTCAACTCCTCTTCTGGCAGACTTGCCTGTCCTCCGCCCTGCTTATCGCCCTCGCTCTGGCCGTGGAAGGAACGCCCGCCTTCACCCCCTCGCTTTCCACAATCCTGCTCCTTGCCTACTGCGGCATCCCGGCCACCGCCGTGGCTTACTGGGCAATGACCGTCATCAACGCCAGCCTCCCGGCCACTGTCACCTCGCTCGGCGTTCTCGCCGCGCCGGTCGTGGGCATTCTAAGCTCGATCGCCCTCCTGGGCGAAACCGCGGACCAACCCCTGATCATCGCTACCGCAATGATCATAGGCGGCATTGCCATCGGCGCCGTTCCAAAGAAAAAAGCCGCCTCTCCCGGCCCCTGAAAGTCTGGCGCCCAGTATCGCTTGCTGACAGATGCGATCAAAGTAAACTTTTATTGTGATACCCGCATTGAAAAGTAAACTTTGCCCTGCGGAGGATCGTCCAGCCGAAAAGCGTTGTTTCGGTTGATCCACGCCGCCTCCTGCGGCGCTCCGGGTCATGTTCCCGCCGATGTCGACCCTGCCTCCAGCCTTGCGCGCAGGAGGCTGTTCACCAGCGCCGGGTTGGCCTTCCCTCCGGTCCGGGCCATAACCTTGCCTACAAAAAAGGACAAAAGCTTGGTCTTGCCGCCTCTGCAGGCGGCGACCTCATCCGGGTTCTCCGCCAGCACCGCGTCCACCACGGCCCCAAGTTCCCCGGAATCCGAGATCTGGGACAAACCCCGCTCGCGCACGAAAGACGCGGGCGAGCCGCCATGGACAAAAAGTTCCGGGAATATCTCGTGGGCCGTGCGCGCGCTTATCTCTCCACTGTCAATCAACCCGGCCAGTTCGGCCAAATCCGCCGGAGCGAACCGCGCCTCGTCCGCTCTCAAACCTGCGGCCTCGCATTCGCGCAGCAACTCAGCGCGCATCAGGGCGGCAATGCGCCGTCCCTGCGGAAACAAAGCCACAGCCGCCTCAAAATAATCCGCCGCCGCCTTGTCCGAAACCAAAATCGCCGCGTCTTCCTCAGTCAGACCGAAACTTTCCACGAAACGCCGGGCGCGGGGCGCTGGCAACTCCGGCAATTGCGCGCGCCATTCCTCAATTTTTTCCGGATCGACGATTACCGGAGGCAGGTCCGGATTGGGGAAATAACGGTAGTCATGGGCGTCTTCCTTATTGCGCATGGACAGCGTGATCTGACGGGCGGCGTCGAAAAGGCGCGTCTCCTGCACCACGGCCTCGCCGTCATCCAGGCGGACCTTCTGGCGGGCGATCTCATAGTCCACCGCCTTTTGCACATTGCGGAAAGAATTGATGTTCTTCGTCTCGGTGCGCACACCGTAAATCTCGCTGCCGACGGGCCGCAGGGACACGTTCGCGTCGCACCGCAAACTCCCCTCCTCCATATTCCCGTCCGTCGCCCCTATGCACACCAGTATGGCGTGCACCTGCCGCATGAACTCGGCGGCCTCTTCCGCGCCGCGTAGATCCGGCTCGCTGACGATCTCTATGAGCGGGGTGCCGGCGCGGTTCAAATCCACCAGTGTAGCCCCGCGCACGTGCAGGCATTTGCCCGCGTCGTTCTCCATATGAATGCGGGTGATGCCTACGCGCTTCGTTTCTCCCCCATGGCTGAACTCAAGATATCCTTTCTCGCAGACAGGCGGAGCGAACTGCGAAGTCTGGTAGCCATCCGGCAAATCCGGGTAAAAATAATTCTTGCGCGAAAAAAGGGAATAATTGTTTATGGTGCAGTTCATGGCCAACCCGGCCTTCACAGCAAGCTCGACCGCCTTTTCGTTCAGACGCGGCAAGGCGCCGGGCAAACCAGCGCATACCTCGCAGACCTGTTCGTTCGGCTCACCCCCGAAAACCGCAGGGCAGGAACAGAAAAGCTTGGAGGCGGTCTTAAGCTGGGCATGCACCTCAAGTCCGATAACAGCCTCGTACTCCGACATCGTATTTCCCCTTCCGGCATCGCAACCGCCCGCGCGGCGGCCGGCAGGCCGCGCCGGCTCCCGAGCAGAAAACTCGCGCAACTGGCCACCCCGGACTTTTTATCCCAGCAGCCCGCCAAGGTAAACAATTTTCCGGGCAACGCAACTTTCCTGCGCCCCCGTTATACAGGCAAGTTCCGGCCAACCGCACATTTGCGCATGGAAATCCGCGCATCAGCCAGCAGCCCGGAAAGCATCGCAAACCACTTCTGGACGGCTTCCGGCGTTGCCGGCAAAAGCGGCGCGGCTGTACTTTTTAATGCGCATAATATACTCTGCGTACTCCAATTGCCAAATATTGACACACGCATTGGAAAATAAATTTTTCCCCGCGGAGGATGGCCAGCTGAAAACGCGGTTTTCGGCTGCCTTGCGCCGCTTCGCGGCGACAGCGGCCGGCGGGCCACTGTTCAGCTTTCCATGCGGAAATCTGTAAAACTGCGTCCAGCAATTTTTTTGGCGACTGCGGCGAAAACGCGGTTTTGCCGCAGCCGCTCGAAATACTTCGTATTTTCGCGCGATATCCTGTCGCGCCGTTCCATCCCCAGATACAAATTATCCATATCTGGAAATGGAACACAGACGTAAGTTCAGAATTAGATATTCCTTGCCGGAGCACAGCATATGCTGCTTGATGTTCTTATAAACGTATTCAGCAAGCCATACCAAACAGCATTGTCATTACTTTCTCTCCTTAAATATTCCGGTGACTATATAAATAAAATTTACTTTCACCAGGAACCGGCGTTTTCGGAATTTGAAAGAAAAGATAGTTCCGGATTAATTCACTATTTGAAAGATAAAGTAATTGTCTATCATGTTCCATATTGGCTGTCAAATTTCACTATTGACGAAAACAGACTGTTAGTTGATGAAAATTACAGACTTTCGGTTAGATATCAATATGGATTTGAGAATACCGATAAAAAATTTGTTCTGATAATTCACAATGATATAGAAGTAATCGATGACGTTATAGGTAAAATGTTGCAGGAAATCGGCGATGCGACCGCAATTGGCGAAATAGGACAATGTTGGTGGTGCCCTGCCGGTCAAACCGGATTGTGTTCGTCTGAAAATTATACAGAATTTAAACCACCTTATTCGCAACTTATGTTTATCTATAACAATGACATGGATTATACAAAGCGAAGAGCGTATAATCTCGGATTGCGCCGGGAATTTCAGAAAAATCCTTGGCCGCTGCCGGAGTGCCGGGTCAATGAATGGTGTATGCTGGTCAATGTTGAAAAAGCGCGTCCTGCAACAATACCGTTCGGTGATGCCGCTCCCATTGGCGCACAGGTTGCCTCTGGAGCAAAAATTGGCGAAACTTGGGAAGACGATGTTAATTTAGATACAGGAGTACAATGGTTTCGCGACTTGAACCATGCCGGGCATATATTTAAGGATTTTCCGATAGAGGACTGCATCATCCATGACAGACGCGGCCGTGTAGCATGTGGAACTCCTGAATTGTATATAAAAAATGAAATTGAGGCAAAAGAAAAATTAAGAAGAGAATACCCTGATGTTTACAGTAAAATATAAGGAAATCCCATGCTTTGCGCGCTTTTGCAAATCAACTCCACAGTCGGGGACATAGACGCCAACGCGGAAAAGATTGTTCAGGGAGTGCGCAAGGCCGCCGCGGCAGGAGCGGGGCTCTGCGTGACCCCGGAACTCGCCCTGGTGGGCTACCCGCCCCGAGATCTGCTCCTCTATCCGGCCTTCGCGGAAAAAGCCGAGCGAACTCTGCAAGACATAGCCCGCGCAACGGCGGACAGCCAGACCGCCCTGGTCCTCGGCACTATAGGTCCAAACCTGTCCGGTTCAGGTAAATCCCTGAGCAACCAGGCGGTCTTCATCCGCTCCGGCCGCCTCGAAGCCCGCTACAACAAGCGACTGCTGCCCACTTACGACGTTTTCGACGAGGCCCGCTATTTTGAGCCGGGCGGCCTACCCTGCCTGATCGAACACCAGGGACTGCGTCTGGCTCTCACCGTATGCGAGGATATTTGGAACGACAACGCCTTTCGCACAACTCCCGACTATGCGGTGCAGCCTCTGACCAACCACCCTCCCTTTGATTTGCTCGTCAACCTCTCAGCCTCGCCTTTCACTGTGGGCAAACAGCTCCTGCGCGAGGAGATGCTGAAGCGACTGGCCGGGAAATATGCGGCGCACGCCGTCTACGTCAACATGACGGGCGGCAACGACGACCTGGTTTTTGACGGCCGCAGCCTGCTTGCGACCCCGGCCGGAGAAATCGCCGCCAGGGCTGAAGCTTTCGCTGAGGACCTGCTGCCGGTCAAGGTCCCGGCCTTTGCCAAAAAACTGGCCGAAGACGACTTCACGCCCGAATCCGAGACATGGCGGGCACTGATCACGGGCACGCGCGATTACTGCAAAAAAACCGGCCAGTCCGCGGTCGTCCTGGGCCTGTCCGGAGGCGTGGATTCCTCCCTGGTGGCGGCAGTCGCCACCGAGGCCATGGGGCGGGACAAGGTTCTCGGCCTGCTCATGCCCTCGCCCTACTCCAGCGGGCACAGCGTGGCCGACGCCCAGGAACTCGCGCGCAACCTTGGCATCGAAACCCGCGCCATTGGCATTGAGCCGGCCATGCGCGCCTACGATTCCGTCCTGGCCGAGGCCTTTGCCGGACGCGATCCGGACGTGGCCGAAGAAAATTTGCAGGCGCGCATCCGGGGCAATCTCCTCATGGCCTTTTCCAATAAATTCAACAGACTTCTTCTGACAACCGGCAACAAATCCGAGATCTCCGTCGGCTATTGCACCATCTACGGGGATATGTGCGGCGCCCTTGCCGTGATCGGCGACCTCTACAAAACCGAGGTGTTCAGGCTCTGCCGCTGGCTTAACGCCACGCGCGGCACCTGCATCCCGGAAAACGTCCTGATCAAACCACCCTCGGCGGAACTGCGCCCCAACCAGACGGACCAGGACAGCCTGCCTCCCTATGCCGAACTGGACGCCATCCTGCGCCTGCTCCTCGAAGAACGCCTGCCCGTGGACGCCATAGCAGCCGCCGGACACGCCCGGGATACCGTGCTGCAAGTGGCAGGGCTGGTGCGGGCGGCGGAATTCAAACGCCGTCAGGCAGCGCCGGTGCTCAAGATCACCAACCAGGCCTTCGGCGTGGGCTGGCGCATGCCCATTGCCTGCCGACAAGCCTATGAGCTTTAGAGAGCATTTCACACTTGAAACGCTCGGCAAGGATTTGCCGGCAAATCCTTGCCGTGAAACTGGAGCGGGCGGGCTTTGCCCGCCGTCAGCGAACTGTTTTACGCGTTAATTGCGCTAATGCCGGGCCGCCACTGACGCAGCCCGCGATTTTCCGCGAACCCTTCATGATTTTTGAATTTTTGCATACAAATCTATATTTCGCTGAATTTACTGAAATTCATGGAAAAATTGTTACCGGCGTCGCCAAAGTCCGATCCCGGCGCCGGAATCAGGCCGCACCGGAGCATCTTCTCAAGCAATGTCGAATCCTTTACCTGCTGTCCCTTACGGGAATAAAGATAAAGATGAAGGCCGCCCGAGGGGGGAAACCAGTCAAAATATCCGCCGAATTCCGCTCCGATTTTGTCCTGAAGGGCAGCGGACCGCTTTGCCAGACGCGCGCGCAGGGACACGACGTGTTCGGGATATGTCAGGCGCAGGTAGCTGTCCGCCAGAAGCTGCGGCAGGACGCTCAGACCCGCGTCCATGTGCAGCCGCACCTCTCCCAGGCGGTCGACGATTTCCTTTGGCGCCGCCAGCCAGCCGGCCCGGATCTTCGGACCCATATAACTGGACAGCGAGCCTACATAGATGACCTGACCCCGGGTATCCTGGCATTTTATGGGCGAAACCCCGGTATTCGGCGAAAAGCCCAGCAGACTGTACGCATCGTCTTCCACAATGGGCAGACGCCGCGCGCGACAGTAGCCTACCAGTTCCTCCTTGCGCGCCCGGCTCATAACATGCCCGGTGGGGTTCTGGAAAACGGGATTGAGGAAGATCATCCGGAGGCCGCGCCGGGCGACCACCGCGTCAAGTCCTTCCACAACAACCCCTTCCCGATCCAGAGGCAGGGCGAAGAGGCGCAGTCCCGCCGCCTGAAACAGGGGCAGAGAGTAGAAGTAGGAGGGGGCCTCGATGCCCACGGCGTCTCCCGGTTTGAGCAGGCACTGGCTGATCAGGAAAAGAGCCTGACGCGCCCCGGAGGTTATGAGTATCTGTTCCCGCTCAACCGAAAGGCCGAGAGAGACGCGCAAGTGCTCCCGCACGGTTTCCCTGAAAAATGACAGGCCGGTAAGGGACCCTTCGGCCCGCAGTTCCCGGCTCAAAACCTCGCTCCAGGCCGGTTCCGGAAGGGTAAGGGAGGGGAGCAGGTCCGCCGCCGGCTCGCTGCCCGAGCAGTCCGTGAGAGTACGCCCGGATTGCCTCGCCTCCTGCCGATACCGGACCACCAGCCGTTCCCGGGCTGCCGCAGCCGGGTCCGGACGCGCGCGCGCCGGGGTCTGCCAGTTCATGATGGGGTACTGCCGCAGTCCCCATTTTTCACCGTTCACATAGGAACCGCTCCCCCGTCGGCGCAGCAAAACTCCCCTGTCCTCCAGATCGTCCAGAGCGCGCACGATTGTGGAACGGTTCACGCCCAGCAGTTCGCCCATCGCCCGCTCGGAAGGAAGACGCTCCCCTCCGTTCAGCAGGCCGTTCTCCACAGCCTGCTCGATGAAGGCCACAATCTGCTTGTACAGAGGCTGGACCTTGCCCCGTTTCAGTTCCAAATTCCACATGCCAGGCCACCACGGCCGGTAATACCCGGTGTGACATCTCACCAGAGGCGCCCGACAGTGGGGGCGCGACAGATTACCAGCAACCAGCATACAAAATTGGCTGGTAAAAATATAGTCCAATTGGCCCTTCCGCCGAATCGATTTTCCGGTAAATTTCCGGCAAAAGGTGGGTGTCACGCAGGTACCGTCGCAGCCGCAGTGTCGCGTCACGCGACAGTCGGCAACCCCGCAAGGGGCGCGCCGCAGCGGGCGGCGTGAGCAAAAACCGTGTTTTTGCTCACGCCTGTTACTACAGTACAACCGTGACATCTCAATAGTGACATCTCAATAGCGACAATGGGAGGTTGCATGGACGGAAAAAAAATCGGCACCGAAACCGTCAAGCGGGGCATGGCCCAGATGCAGAAAGGCGGAGTGATCATGGACGTGGTCAACGCCGGGCAGGCGAAGATAGCCGAGGCGGCCGGAGCTGTGGCCGTTATGGCCCTGGAGCGCGTGCCTTCCGACATCCGCGCGGCCGGGGGCGTGGCCCGCATGGCGGACCCGGCCATTATAGAAGAAGTTATGCGGGCGGTCAGCATCCCGGTCATGGCCAAAGCGCGCATCGGCCACAGCATGGAGGCCCGCATTCTGGAGGCTCTGGGTGTGGATTATATTGATGAAAGCGAAGTGCTGACCCCGGCGGACGAAGAATTCCACATCCACAAAAAGGAGTTCACCGTTCCCTTTGTCTGCGGCTGCCGCGACCTGGGCGAAGGTCTGCGCCGCATCGGCGAAGGCGCGGCCATGCTGCGCACCAAGGGCGAACCCGGCACGGGAAACATAGTGGAGGCCGTGCGCCACATGCGCCGGGTCAACGCCCAGATAGGCGCGGTATGCGCCAAGGGCGAGGACGAACTGATGAGTTTCGCGAAAGACCTTGGCGCCCCCCATGAACTGGTGCTGGAGGTCAAGCGTCAGGGCAGGCTGCCGGTGGTCAATTTCGCGGCCGGAGGCGTGGCCACTCCGGCTGACGCAGCCCTGATGATGGCCCTAGGCGCGGACGGGATATTCGTCGGCTCCGGCATCTTCAAGTCCGACAACCCGGAAAAATTCGCCAGGGCCATCGTTAACGCCACCGCGCATTATCTTGACTACGCGGAACTGGCCGCCTTATCCAAGGGCCTTGGCGCTCCCATGAAAGGCCTGGAAATATCCGGGCTCACGCGCGAACAGCGCATGCAGGAGCGGGGGTGGTAATAATGGGCGCGGGGCGCATCGGCGTATTGTCCCTGCAAGGGGCGGTTTCCGAGCACATTGAGGCCGCCAGGCGCACCGGCTGTTCCGGTTTTGCCGTGAAAAACCGCAAAGACCTGGAAGCGGCCGACGCCCTGGTCATCCCCGGCGGCGAATCCACCGCCATCGCCAGGTTAATCCGCAAACAAGGGCTTGAAGAGGAGATCAGAAGCTTCGCCCGCGCCCGTCCCCTGCTCGGCACCTGTGCCGGACTCATCCTCTGCGCGAAAGAGTTGGTCGCCTGCCCGGACCCGGCTCCGCTCGGCGTCATGGACATCAAAGTCGAACGCAACGGCTTCGGACGGCAGAAAGACAGCTTCGAGACGGACCTTGAGGTGGAAGGCATAGGTACGGTGCGCGCCGTGTTCATCCGCGCCCCGTTCATCCACGCGGCCGGGCCGAGGGTGCGCGTCCTTGCCCGCTTTGAGGGGAAAATAGTCATGGCCGAACAGGGAAAAACCCTGGTCACGGCCTTCCACCCCGAACTGACGGACGACGGACGCATTTTTTCCTATTTCGCCGGCAAAATTCAGGCAGCGGGACCAAGGAGGTTACACAGCGACTGATACTCGCTGATCATCCAGAATAGTGCCGTCCGTGCTTATGATAGTCACACCCCAGGGTATCATCTCCTTACCACAATTTGCCACAGCCTTCGCAACTGCGTTGACGATGCCGCTACAGCAAGGGACTTCCATACGCACAACGGTAATAGATACAATATTGTTGTTCAGAAAAATATTGGTTAACTTTTCGGAATAATCTCCAGCATCCAGCTTTGGACAACCTATGAGCGTCACTTTGTTCTTCATGAACTCATTGTGAAAGTCTCCATACGCATACGCGGCGCAATCAGCGGAAATAAGCAAGTTGCCATCCATAAAACAGGATGCGGTTGCGGGCACCAACTTGATTTGTACTGGCCATTGCGTAAGCTGGCAGGCTGTCTTTCTTGCCGCTGTCGGTATATTTTCCGGTAATACTGTATCAATTCGCTTGTGAACGTGGGCATTGGAGCCCGGGCAACCACACGGCAATAAATTTTTCTCTTTTTCCGCCATATGAGCCTGAACCGCAGCTTCATCATAGGGGATTGCCTCGCGTTTTTCAAATGTTATCGCCCCTGTTGGGCAGGCAGGCAGACAATCTCCCAAGCCGTCACAATAATCGTCCCGCAGCAGCGTTGCCTTATCGCTCTTCATGGCGATTGCTCCTTCATGGCATATTTTGGCACATAGTCCACATCCATTACATTTATTTTCGTCTATTGTAATAATTTTTCTGATCATATATCCATTTTCCTTTGACAAAATATATTGTCGCTTTTATTTTATAAGGCGTTCATTGTTGTGACGGCGGCTCCACCATTGATCCCGGTGAGATACCTGTCTTCAGTACAACCGTCAAGCCGGATCGCATGCTTGACCAAGAAGGTAACATGGACCTTCAGGCCCATGCGTCTTGCGCTTGGGCGGGGTCTCAAACCGTAAAGGAAGCTCAGATGAGGGCGCTGAAATCGTTATGCCAATTCTCATCGGCCTCAATATGATTCATACTGTACAAGCGATCCCTTGTGACGTTTGTTCACATTGCCGGCAGAACATATTTTCCATCATATCCTCCATAACTACTTAAAATGTTTAAAATTTAACATCTCCACAGGATGACTGCCTCAAACTCCGTTGCTTTTATGTCTATGCCGTACTACGTTCGGGCAAATTGAGTTGTTGCTTTTGCAACACGGAGAAAATTTGTGAAAATATCGGAAACCCTGAAACAATGCCCGCTTTTCTTTGGAATTGACGTGTTCCAACTGGTTGCGCTTTTGGACTGCCTGAAGGCGGTGACACGTAAATACCGTAAGGATGAGTTTATTTTTGTGGCTGGAGACAAAGCCACAGTCGTGGGCGTTGTCCTGTCCGGAGGCGTGCGGATTTTGCAAGAAGATTTTTGGGGGAATCGGACGATATTAGCGCATATCGATCCGGGAGGGCTGTTTGGGGAAGCCTTTTCTTGTTCGAGCAAAACAGTGCTGCCTGTCAGTGTGGCCGCGTCTGAATCTTCCGAAATCATGACTCTCGATTACCATAAAATAGTTACAACTTGTTCTTCCGCCTGTGTCTTCCACACCAGCCTGATTATGAACATGATGCGGATACTTGCTGAAAAGAATATTCTGCTTACCAAAAAATTGGAACATCTTTCAAAGAAAACTACGCGTGAGAAATTGCTTTCCTTTCTTTCTTCTCAAGCTGTTCTCGCTAAGAATACTACTGTTGTAATTCCATTTAACAGAACAGAACTCGCTGAATATTTATGCGTGGATCGAAGTGCTCTGTCACGGGAAATAAGTGCCCTGCGTTA
>JAISZH010000171.1 GCA_031269345.1 Desulfovibrio sp.
AAGCTCAGATGATCAGGGCGGCGGAAATCGCTTCCCGTGGCACGAAGGCACCATGCCCACATATACGGCGCGCGCGATAAAAACATCATTTGTCTTTGATCTGGACGCGTTCCTTGCGGACTGCGCGGTGCGTAATCAGGAGTTGCGCTCCGATTTGGCCGGCGCCCTTGCGCGCTGGCAAACGGAACTATCGGCCACGCTCCTGCGGACGGGGCGCAGGCAGCTGCTCCTGGTCCGCCTGGGGGACTTGGCGGAAAAAGAGGCGGGGCAAGACTGGGACAAGGACCCCTACCGGACATTTTTGCGCACTTGCCTGGCTCAGGCCCTGTGTATGGGTCTCGCCGGACTGCTCATTCCGCGACTGAGTGAAACCGGCTGCGCCCCGGTTCCCCGGCCGACCCCCGCCCTGGCTTCGGCCCTCGCCGAACTGGGCGTGCCTTATCTGCGTTTTGGCGAGGCCACACTGTCGAGACGCTTCTCTCTGCTTACACACTACCCCTTTCAAGGCGCCTGCGAAATCTGCTTTCTACGCCCAGGCTGTCCTGGTCCGCGCAGAGCATTTCAAGTGTAAACTGCTCTACCCGGCCGCTACGCGCAGCCATCTGTCCCAAAAAGAAGGCCAAAGCCGGACAAGCCCGGCGGCGGCCGCCGCCCGGTGGCTGCGCCGGTTTTTTTCTTCGGCGGTCATTTGGGCCGCGGTCAAACCCGTTTCAAAGTCCAGAAAAACCGGGTCATAGCCGAAGCCGTTTTCTCCCGCGGCTTTTTCCGCGATCCTCCCCTCCCAGGTCCCCTCGGCGGTTATCCGGTCACCTTGCGGGGTGCAGGCCGCCATGCAGCAACGGAAACGCGCCGTTCGCCGCCCGGCCTCCACCCCGTGCATTTCCTTCAGCAATTTTTCCACGTTGCCCGCGTCCGTGGACGCCTCTCCGGCTGAATAACGGGCGGAAAAAACCCCGGGAACGCCGCCAAGCGCATCGGCCTCCAGACCGGAATCGTCGGCCACGGCCACAAACCCCGTCGCCTTTGCCGTGAACCCGGCCTTGAGCAAGGCGTTGTCCGCAAAAGTCACGCCCGTCTCCTTTATTTCCCCCGCTTCCGGAAAGAAGGAAAGTCCCAGGACCCGCAGCCCGAAAGGACGCAACAGAACAGCGAGTTCCCGGACCTTGCCCGGATTGCGGGTGGCGAGGACTACCGCCGCGCCGGGCGAGGCGGGCGGGCGTGAATTCTCACGCATCGCCCGGCGAACCTTCCCCGTCTTTCTGAACGGCCAGGGCCACGGGCATGCTGAGTATCACGCTGGTTCCCCGGCCCGGGTGGCTGGTGATGGAAAGACCTCCGCCCATCTCCTCTATGACCTTGCGGGCCAACGCCAGGCCCAGACCAGCGCCGCTGCTCTTGGTGGAGAAAAAGGGGCTGAAAATGCGGCCCATGATGGAGGGGTCTATGCCGACCCCCGTGTCTTTGACCTCAATGTCCACAAAATTATAGGCGCGCTTGACGGAAAGGGTCAGAACACCCCCGTCCGGCATGGCCTCAAGGGAGTTTTTTACAATATTTATCAGAGTTTGCTTGAGATTTTCCGCGTTGCCGCGCACCATGGGCAAATCGCTCCCAATCTCAAAAACGACGTTGACCCCCCGATCTTCCCGGCCCATGGTCATAAGCTCCACAGTCTGCACGGCCACAGTCTCGGCCGCAAAAGCCGTCAGTTCCTGTTCCATGGGCCGGGCGAAATTGAGGATATTGGAGAGGACAATGTCCAGTCGCCTGGATTCGTCATAAATTATGCGCGCCTTCTCCCTGGCCAAATCGTTCAGGGAAGGATTGCGCAACAAGGCGTTGGCGAAACCGCCGATGGAAAAAAGCGGATTCCTGATTTCATGGGCCATGTAGGTAGCCAGTTCGCCTATGGCCGCCATTTTTGCCGTCTGACGCTCGTGCCTTTCCAACTGCTGCCGCCCGGTCACGTCGCTGCGGATGTAGATAAAACGGCGCGCCCGGCCGGACTGGTCCACAACCGGGTAGCATACCGCCGCAATGTAGCGCACCCTGCCGTCTCCCTGGGTAAAGGCGCAGGTGTGTTCGGACTTTTTGCCGCTTTCAAGGGATTCAAGCAGGGGACGATTTGCGTCCTCCACGTTACAGCGCAATATTACCGGATCCAGGTCCGTAAATTTTTTGCCCTTCAGATCCTCCTCGCTCAAGCCCAAATTTTCCAGGGTGTTGCGCCCCGCGGACAAAAACCGTCCTTCCTCGTCCAGAATGAATATTTCGCCCTCCACCTGCTCCATAAGCAGAGTGAACAGGCTGTCCTCCGTACGGAAATTGCCTGCGTCAGCCGCGGAATTTTTCCCTGCCATCAATCTTTTCCTCGTTCAGCCCTCATGTTTCACGAATGGTCTTCCGCCCCGGATACAGGCCTGGAGGTCCGGAAAGCCCGCCCCAATCCGCGCGACGGCGGCGGTATGACGCGGCAATTACGCATTGTTACAGCAATCCGGCACTCACGGCAAGAGGCGGCCTGCCGTGATCCGCCGCGCCCTTGCGCGCGACCCCAAATCGGCCTTTCAGCCTGTCAACCCCATGAGTTCGTGCGTAAGCCGGGCCGCCGTGTAGTCCGGGGCGTGCATTCCGGGCAGGGGAGCCAGTTCGGTTATGTCGAATCCCAGGCAGACGCGCCCTTCCAGGGAACGTTCGGCCAAGCGCAGGGCCTGGCGCCAGAAAAGCCCCCCCGGTTCAGGCGTGCCGGTGGCAGGCATCAGCGAAGCGTCCAGGGCGTCCACGTCAAAGGTGAGATACACCGCCTTCGGAAAGGATGGCGGCAGGAGGGGGCGGGATTTTCCCTCTTCCAGAGCGAAATCTTCGATCCCCAGGTCCGCCGCGTCGAGGTAGGCGATGCCGCGCGCCTCGCGAAAAGCGTGTTCTTCCGGCGAAAGGCTGCGCACCCCGATCTGGAAGATTTCAAGCTCCAGGTCCTCCACGGCCCGGCGCATGACGCAGGCGTGGCTGTACGCGGTGCCCTGGTAGCTTGCGCGCAGGTCGGCGTGGGCGTCGAACTGGATGACGCCAAGGCGCCCGTAGAATTTTTTCAGAGCCCTCAAGGCCCCCAGGGTGACGGTGTGCTCACCGCCCAGCAGCACTGGCAGTACAGGCGTTTTTGCTCCCGGCGCTTCCGGGCCGTAGGGTTTTCGGCCGGGGGAGTCCCGGCGGATATCCTGAGGACCGGAGTCCAGGGCGAGCAGCACCGCCGCCTCAATGCGCGCAAGGACTTCTTCCGCGTTTCCGCGCGCGTCCAGCGCCGGCCAGGTATGGATGCCGGGGGCGGAGGGGATGAGTCGCCCGTTCCAGACCTCCAACTGATTTGAGGCGGCGAGAATGGCCGCTGGTCCGCGTGACGCGCCGCGTCCGTAAGATACGGAAGCCTCGTAGGGCACGGGGATGATTTGAAAACGGCACTTGCACGCGGGTGTTGGCTCAAGTTCAGATTCCAGAAAACGCGGAGTCTTCTCCGGCATCGCGTATCCTCGCAAATTTTTATGCCAGTTCGCATTCAAGCGGAATTGACGTTATTCGAGTTTGCGCAAGAAACCGCGTCCGGTCGGGTTCCCGTGCAAACGTGAATCGGTGGAGAGTGATGGCGTTTTTGCGTTGCCGCTATAATAGTCGGCGGCGCGGCGCAAGGCGGGCCGCAATTTATTTGCGGCGTCCGCGAAGCGGCGCCTGGAGCCAACGTGCCTTGCTGAAAAAATCGTTTCCGACTTTTTCGGCATTGGTTATAATATGATCAATTGCTCGTCTTTGCCATTCGTATTTCCGCCCGCTTGTGGAGGAACAGTGGCTGCCCGCGCAACTATTCAGATT
>JAISZH010000193.1 GCA_031269345.1 Desulfovibrio sp.
CTAGATGGTGTCGTCATAAGCAGACAATGCTTTGAAATAATTCGACTAATTTTATATTGTAGTTCCACAAAATTCTAAATATTTTCAATGTGTTATATGTCTCATGACGACACTGCCTAATTTTGGCGGATATTCAGCTATGAGCTTTTTCACGCCTGGCGTCTTGTTCTTGAGGCGGAAGCCGAAAGCGCCCTTGAGGAATTGGAAACCAGGGAGGCAAAGGCCGGCGGCGGCAAGAAGTGACTGCGGCAAGCGGATTGTCGCTACGCTGTCACGACAAACGAGGGCGTATCAAGTGACGGGTAGGGAACACATTCACTCAGGCTGGGGGCAACATCTACCGATAACCACTGCAAAAAATTATAAAAATCATGGCAATGCCATTACAATCACAGTCTTGACTTGTAGACATGAACTCGAATTCTAAAATTTTTTATTAATAAAACATGATAGTTATAATAAAATATCGTGACGATATCGTGACGATATCGTCACGCCGGTTGAGGTCTGCTGGACAGCATCATACAAGTCTGGTAAAGTCTCAAGTAGTTCAAAACGTTAGTTACAAGAGGTTATGACGATATTTTAAACGATATAAGAAAACTGGTGTTTTATGGATATGCTGTAATTTTACAGTATTAGTTGACTGATTGAGGACTCGCCCCCAAACAAAAATCTAAGGAAGTCCCGTAAAGCCTAAAAAGCCTTGCGAGGCTTCGCTTTTAAACGATCAGCCGTCGTGGGTAGACCCGAAAAGTCTGTGGACATCGCCGCAACGCATCGGTATTTTGAACGATAGGACGAGGAACTGAAAAAATCCGTCAAAAAAACTGTCAACCTCTCCGGCCTTGCGCGGCATCATGTATGCGTGTAGCAATGGTTCATTACTGGCTGGTCGCCATGCGTGGCGGCGAAAAGGTGTTGGAAGCACTGCTGGAACTGTTTCCTCAGGCCGACATCTACACCCATGTATACACGCCGGAGGCTGTATCTCCGTCGATTCGAAAACATACGGTCAACACCAGCTTCATTCAAAAGCTCCCTTTTGCCCGACGGCACTACCAAAAGTACGTGCCCCTGATGCCTCTTGCGCTGGAACAGCTTGATTTGCGGGACTATGACTTGGTTATCAGTTCCGAATCGGGCCCGGCCAAAGGAGTCCTGACAAGCGCGGACAGCCTGCATATCTGCTACTGCCACACGCCCATGCGCTATCTCTGGGATTTTTACCAGGACTATCTGACCGAGGCCGGCCCGCTGCTTCGCCCCTTGTGGCGGCTTGTCAGCCACAGGCTGCGCCAGTGGGACGCCCTTTCTTCATTGCGGGTGGATCATTTTGTCGCCAATTCGCACAATGTGGCAAAGCGCATTGCCAAGCATTACCGGCGGCAGGCCCGCGTCATCCATCCGCCGGTGGATATCGAAGCCTTTGCCCCGCGAGACGGCTTTTTTCCCGACCCCGAGGACTTCTATCTTTTTGTCGGGCAACTCAATGCGTATAAACGGGCGGACTTGGCCGTAGAAGCCTGCACGCATCTGAATCGCCGGCTGACCGTTGTGGGTGACGGCCCGGAGCGCGGCCGCCTGGAAAAACTGGCAGGCCCCTCGGTCTCGTTTCTCGGCCGGTTGCCCGCGGCAGAGGTTGCGGACCTCATGCGCCGCTGCCGGGCACTGTTGTTCCCCGGCGAGGAGGATTTCGGTATAGTGCCCGTCGAGGCCTTGGCCTCCGGGCGCCCCGTGATTGCTTACGGGAGGGGCGGCGTGCTTGAAAGCGTCCGGCATGCCAGCAGTGGCTGGTTGTTTGCCAGCCAGGATGTCTCTTCACTGTCTTCGGCCATGGAGGCTTTCGAAGCCGAAGCGTCTTTTTTTGATCCCAGTTCACTTATTTCACAGGCGCGGCGCTTTTCCAAAAAAACCTTTCAGAACTCCTTCCTGACCTTTCTTCATGACTGTCGCCCGGAAGCCGATTTTCGTCCGCCGGTTTTTCTCGCGGCAGACGGTTGCGAAATACCGAAACCTGTTCAGGCTGACGCAGCCCTGCCGAAGCCGGACCGAATTACGGCTACAGGCGCGGACTGACCATGTCGTTTTTCCTGCCCCCCTTGCGCAGTACCGGATTCGCCCTTGTTGTGTCCGATTTCTTCGCCCTGCTGGCCGCCATGTGGCTGTCCAGCCTTCTCAGAATGCTGGGGGGAGGCTATCTGCCCACAATGGAATACCTCGGCCTGTTGCCGGTCGCACCTGTCTTTCTTCTGCTCTATGCCGTATTAGGCTTGTATCCCGGTGTTCTCCTGGCCCCCAGCGACGAACTGCGAAGGTTGAGCATGGGTACTAGCATTGGCTTTCTGTTTCTCGGGTTCACCTTTTTCCTGGGACAACATGGCGTTCTTTTTTCCCGTTTCGTCATCCTTGCCGGCTGGATTGTTACCCTTGCGCTGGTACCCCTGTGCAGATATGCGACCAGACGTATCTTTTCCAGCAAAGCTTGGTGGGGTTATCCGGTGATCGTCATCGCACCGCCCGGAATGGACAATGCGACCTTGGCCAGACTGTTCTCCCGTACGGAATCCGGGCTGGTTTACAGAGCGGGCCTGCCCTTGCCGGAGGACGGCGATATTCATGGCAACGAGGCGTTTTTGCGGCGAATTGACGATGTAAGCAAAGCACATCCCAACGCCGTGGCCTACGTCATTGCAGACACCTTGCCGCCGCACGCCCTGCAGCCATTTGTGCTGCAGGTCTGCGTACATTTCAAGCACATTCTGATCCACCTGGACGCACCCTGGTTGAACCAAGCCACCTTGCGCGTGGCCGACTTCCCTTTCGGACCCGCCCTGACCATGCGCCAGAACCTGGTGGACCCCAGACGCATGCTGCTCAAGCGCTGGCTGGACATCTTGCTCTGCCTTGCATGCGCCGGCCTGTGCGTCATCCTTGTGCCGCTGATTGCCGCCTGCATCCGCCTGGACAGCAGAGGGCCGGTGTTTTACTGCCATAAGCGCATCGGCCGTCATGGAATCCCCTTTTCCGTATACAAATTCCGGACCATGGCGGACAACGCTCAGGAGGTTCTGGCCGAGACCCTTGCCCGAGATCCGGCCCTCAGGGATGAATGGAAGAAAACGCAGAAGCTGGTACGCGATCCGCGCCTGACCAGAGTGGGGACTTTCCTGCGGCACACGAGTCTTGATGAATTGCCGCAATTGTACAACGTCTTGCGGGGAGAAATGAGCTTTGTCGGCCCCAGGCCGATCGTGGAGAAAGAGATAGCCCGCTACGGAGAAGCCTTTGATTTCTACAAACGGGTACGGCCGGGCATTACCGGGCTCTGGCAGGTTTCCGGCCGCAATGATCTCAGCTATCCGCAACGAGTTGAACTGGACCGCTATTACGTGTATAACTGGTCGGTCTGGCTGGATATATATATCATCATCCGCACCATACCAACCGTGATCAGCGGCAAGGGCGCCTATTAGCGCCGCCGTCAGCGATTCACTATAGCGTGACAGGATGTCACGCCGAAATGCGAAACATTTCGAGCGGCAAGGCGAAACGACGCTTTCGCCGCAGCCGCCAAATCAAAATTGCATGGATGTGGTTTTAATTTGGAATCCGGATAAGAGGCGTAGAGACATGACCGGACAATCGGATAGACTCAATATCTGCTTCTGCTTCACGGACGAAAGCGGTGAATATTACAAAAATCCGCTGACAGCCATGTCGTCGATCTTTGAAAACACGCGCGATCCGGTGCGCGTTCATTTGATCTGCGATGAAACCGTCGACCCGGAACATCGTGATATTTTTACAGTTTTGGGTGGACGTTACGGGCAGGAAATCATTTTTTACCATATCCCGCCCGTCCCCCAAGCGGTGTTGGGCAATACAAGGAGCATCTTCGGCAAAGGCACACTGTTCCGCCTTTTTATTCCGGAACTGATCCACGAGGAACGCGTGCTTTACCTGGACTGTGACGTAATCTGCACTATGGATGTCCGCGCTGTCTTTGATCTTCCCACAGGATCCGTACCGATGGCAGGCGCGCCTGATACTGGTTTGCGCGGCGACCGCAAACTTTCCCTCTACCTGAGAAGCCTCGGACTTGATCCCAAAAGCTATGTCAACGCCGGGGTTCTGCTCATGGACCTGGAGAAAATACGCCATGGCTACGCCGAGCTAAAGGACCGGACACTCAGCTTCATTGCCGAGAAAAGAGGGCTTCGCTCTCCGGATCAGGATGCCCTGAACAAATATTTCCAAAGCAGGAACATTAATATCTGCGTTCTGCCGGAAAACTGCAACTACCTGCTCGGAAACGGAGACAATGCTTACAGGACTCTGCCAGAATACACGGGCAAGATCCTGCACTACACCGGTGAAAAACCCTGGAAAACCCTGTATCCTGCCGCCCTTGTATACTGGAAATATTACGCGCGTGTTTTTTCTTGCGATGACGTATTTAGTGCCATAGAAAAACTGAGCATGCCGGAGTATGCCTATTTGCAAAGTTTTGTTCTGCAAAAGCCAAAAGTGCGTAGATGGCTGAACAGAGTATATGAAATAAGCGAATATGG
>JAISZH010000018.1 GCA_031269345.1 Desulfovibrio sp.
TCGTCGCCCCGGAAAGGCAGATAGAGCGGTTCACGAATGAAACGAGTGAACTGCTCTGCAAGGATTTGCAGCGCAAATTCTTGCCGCGAAACAGGAGCAGGCGGGCTTTGCCCGCCGTAAGCGAACTGTTTCAAGCGTTAATTGCTTTAGCCCGCCAAACGCCCAAACTATAGCCGCGGCCTTGTTTTCGGTCAAGGAGACCCTGGCCCAGGAGACCCTGGCTCTGTGTCGCCGGGCGCATTACGCCTGTGAAATACTTGACGACTATTACGCCAGTCCCGCGCGGCTGTTGTCAACACGCCAGTCCCACGCGGCTTGCGCGGCGGGTCTGAATGTTATATTGCTCAAGGCGCATATGAGCGCGGTTTCTCCTACCTTTCACATTCAGACCTTCGGCTGCCAGATGAACGCGGCGGACTCCGTCTGGCTGGCTCGCGCTCTTGCCGCGAGGGGGTTTCTGGAAACTTCCTTTGCCGAGGCCGGTGTACACATTCTCAACACCTGCTCCGTGCGGGACAAACCGGAACAGAAAGTTTACTCGGAATTGGGGCGCATAGCCTATTACTGCGAGGCGAACGGCAAAAGTGACGTCCTGGTCTGCGTCGGCGGCTGCGTAGCCCAGCAGATAGGCCCAAGCCTCGCCAAGCGCTTCCCCCAGGTACGCCTCATCTTCGGCGGAGACGGCATAGTCGAAGCCCCAGACGCTATTTCCCGGCTGACAAACGACCCTTCCCTACGTATAACTCTGCTTGATTTCAAAAAAGAATACCAGGAGCGGCCCGCTCCGCGTCCGCTTGCGCAGCCGCGTTCCGGCAGGATGCAGCGCGCCGGGCCATGCGCTTTTGTGAACATCATGCAGGGCTGCGACAATTTCTGCTCTTACTGCATCGTCCCCTTTGTGCGCGGACGGCAGAAGTCGCGCTCCCCGGACGCGGTCCTAAGCGAATGTGCCGCTCTGATTGATCAGGGAACGCGTGAGATCACTCTGCTTGGCCAGAACGTCAACGCCTATGGCCTTGACAGAGGGGAAGACGGCGGATTTTCCGCACTGCTGCGCAAAATTTCCGCTTTGCCCGGCCTGCAAAGACTGCGCTTTGTTACTTCGCATCCCAAAGACCTTGCCCCGGAGGTCATAGAACAGTTCGGCGACAACCCCAAACTTTGCCCCAGGCTGCATCTGCCGCTGCAATCCGGTTCGGACAAAATTCTGAAGGCCATGAACCGCCGCTATGATCTGGCCCTTTACATCAAGCTCACGGACGGCCTGCGCAAGGTCAGGCCGGATATAGCCCTGACCACGGATATCATCGTCGGTTTTCCCGGCGAGACGGATGAAGATTTCCGCGCTACTTTGCGCGCTGTGGAGACCATTGAGTTCGCCGCGGCTTTTTCATTTGTATACTCGGACAGGCCGCAGACCGCGGCAACGCGGATGCCGGGACGGGTAGACCGTCCCGAGGCCCTGAAACGTCTTGCCCTCCTGCAGGAAATGCAGAACAAGATCAGTGAGACACGTTTAAAGTCCATGTGCGGAACGGAAAGCCTGATCCTGATCGAAGGCCCAAGCCATATGGAAACTCTGCTGCCCGCCGATGCCGCGCAAAGAGAAAAAAGAGGCAGGCAGCCGGGCGCAATGCCGGGCGGTGAAGCACCGGATCTGCTCTCCGCCACCGGCGCCGGTTCGAGCCGCGGCGCACAGGTCCCCACCCCGGCTGCGGGATGGGAAGCCTGGTACGGACGCACCCCGCACGGTTTTATAGTCAATGTCATGCTGGAGACGAAACTTCCGCCTTCGCGGGAAGGCTGGCTGGGGGCCATGCTGCCGGTCCGCATAGAGGCGGCGGCAAAGCATTCACTGAAAGGCACGCAGGCCGGACCGCCATGCACGGCTTGACCAGGGAAAACGCCGCTTCGAGGCCTGTGACTTGCACCGCCGGAAGCGACAAGTCTCTCCTTGAGGCGCGGGATTTGCGGATCGGCTTTGCCCGCAACGCTTACTCGGACGAGCTCGGTCTTGCCGTAGATGGAGTGGATTTTTCCCTGGAACGGGGGAAAACCCTCTGTTTGGTGGGAGAATCCGGCTGCGGGAAAAGCGTGACAGCATTGAGCCTGCTGCGTTTACTCCCGGTTCCGCCTGCCAGGATGCTCGGGGGATCGGTTTTCTTTGACGGCCTGGATCTGGCTGTCCTGCCGGAAAAGGAACTGCACCGCATCCGTGGCGGCCGGATCGGCATGATATTTCAGGACCCAATGACTTCGCTCAACCCGGTGCTGCGCGTCGGTGAGCAGATGGGCGAACCTCTGTGTCTGCATCGCGGCATGGGTGCCGGTCAGGCGTTCAAGGCGGCGGCGGACATGCTGGAACGGGTGGGTATCGCCGACGGACGCTTGAGAGCACGCGATTTCCCGCACCAGATGAGCGGGGGAATGCGCCAGCGCGTGATGATCGGCATGGCAATGCTCCCGAACCCGGAGCTTTTGATCGCGGACGAGCCGACAACAGCCCTGGATGTGACCGTGCAAAAACAAATTCTGGAACTCATGCGCGGTCTGCTTGAAAATTCCGGCAGCGCCCTTCTGCTCATCACCCACAACTTGGGTATAGTGGAACAGATGGCGGACGAGGTGGCCATCATGTACGCCGGACGCATTGTGGAACAGGGAAGCACCGGGGCAATTCTCTCCGCGCCCGCCCACCCCTATACTTTGGGGCTGCTTCGGTCCCGGCCCAAAAACGCGGAACGCAAACAAAGGCTCGCGACCATACCCGGCACAGTCCCCAGCCTCTGGGAGCGGCCCGCAGGCTGCGCTTTTCATCCGCGCTGCCCCAAAGCCCGCGAAAAATGCCGCCGGGAAACCCCTCCCCTTGTCCCCGCTGGCCCCACCCTGTGCAGGTGCTGGCGTGGGTGACCATCTCCGGATACAAATTACGCAATGGCCCGGCTGCGG
>JAISZH010000087.1 GCA_031269345.1 Desulfovibrio sp.
CTCTATGGTTCGAGACCCCGGTCTGACGGCATCTAGATGGTGTCGTCATAAGCAGACAATGCTTTGAAATAATTCAACTAATTTTATATTGTAGTTCCACAAAATTCTAAATATTTTCATTGTGTTATATGTCTCATGACGACACTGCCTAGTGTTTACTTGTAAAAGTAAACACTACAAAACCCGAAGGGTTTTGCGCCGCCGTAGGCGGCGTAAGTCGGCGGAAAACCACGTTTTCCGCCGACGATCCTGCAAAAATAACCATAAAAAATATGTTCGCTATTTTTGCAATCTGGCACTAAAGCAATTACGCTTGAAACAGTTCGCTTACGGCGGGCAAAGCCCGCCTGCGCCTGTTTCGCGGCAAGGACTTGCGCGCAAATCCTTGCAGAGCGGGTCACTCGTTTCATTCGTGAACCGCTCTAGTGCCATGTAGCGCATAAAACTACGCGTTAGCTGCGCGTTTTAAGCGATACATGGTACTATCATATTATGTATATATTGTCCACATTCTCCCGGGGCCGCTTTGCCTGGAGCAATTAACGCCTGAAACAGTTCGCCTACGGCGGGCAAAGCCCGTCTGCTCCTGTTTCGCGGCAATGATTTGCCCGCAAATTCTTGCGGAGCGGTTTACTCGTTTCATTCGTGAACTGCTCCGCTCCTCATGCCGATTTTATCGCCAGCCGCAAATCCTGTCCTTCCCGGGGCATGCGGGTCCTGGCCTGAGACGGTGCGGGTTCGCTCTCCCACAGTTTGAAGACGTTGGGAGTTTCCTCCCCCCTGAGCACGCGCAGGGTTCCGCAAGCCAAAGCGTCAAGCTCGTGCTCACCCGGCATCACTTCTACCGGGGCGATGAATTCCACCCTTTCCCGCACCAGCCCGGTGAACAGTATGGAATGCGCGATATCTCCGGTCAAGACTATCCCGTCCACCCGTCCAGCGGCCGCGGCGGCCAATTCTCCAATCGCCTTGGCGACCTGGTAGGCCATCGCATTATAGACAAGCCGGGCCTTTTCGTTGCCGGTAGCGATCAGTTCCTCCACCCGGCAGATGTCGTTCGTGCCGAGATATCCGATCAGGCCCCCCTTGTTGCGGGCCGTTTTCATCATCTTGGTGTGCCCGTACTTTCCGGAATAGCACAAATTGATCAACCTCCGGTAAGGCAGGCGCCCGGACCGTTCCGGAGAAAATGGCCCCTCGTCGTCGCCGATATAGTCGGCCATCCTTCCCTTGTCGAACAGGCCAAGGCAAATACCGTAGCCGAGATAGGCCACGATAAAAGTGCCTGACGTTTCGTCCTTGCCAAAGGCGCGCGCTGCCCTGCCGCAGGCATGGCGCATGCTCAGCATCTGGGTGCGCGGGGCGCGCGGCAGTTCCGGATGCCCGGAAAGCCGGGCGATTTCGTCGATTTCGTCCGCGCGGATGGAATCGTAGACATAAGCCGGCACGTCCAGACGCCCGGCCAAAGACCAGGCCATGAGCGCTCCCAGCTTGGAGGGGTGTTCGCTTGCGGACTTGCGGGACAGATAATCCACCATGCACTCGTCTACCACGTAAGCCCCTTGTTTTACGGGAGGAAGCGGGCCGCAACGGCCGACGACGGCGTCCAGAGACGCAATATCGAAACCGTGTTCTACGCAGTGGCGCAGAATATCATTCTCCCGTTCCTGAACCTGAGCAAGGATTCCCGGCAGACGTCCCTCGGACAGAAAATCATGGGTGAGGGTGCTGCCGAACAGCATCTTTTCATCTTTGAAAATCCCCACTTTGGTTTCCGCGGAACCCGGATAAATCGCCATGATGTAATGCGTTGCCATATTGGTGTCCCCCTTGGCTGTGTTTGGTTGCCGGCCGCCCGGTTCAGGGCCGCGCCCGCGGTGGTTGAAGAACCGCTGCCGGACATTAGTATGATGTATTTTCATAATACGTATGATGTTTTAAGTTTTAATCCAAGGGTTGTCAAGCAAATTTTAAAATATTTTTACGGGGATAAGTTTTTAGTATAACTAGCTTATATTATTTTATTTGCGCTGTTAAACGCCGGAGCGGGCGTAGGCTGAGAGGGCCGGGCGCATCATCTGAGCTTCCTTTACGGTTTGAGACCTCGGCCTCAGACCGGATAGCCCGACCCCGCCCAAGCGCAAGACGCGTGGGCCTGAAGGCCCATGCTACCTTCTTGGTCTCAAAGGTAAAATGCTCCAGAAAGCGCTACGGGGTATCAGGCCGAAATACTTTGCATTTCGGCCTGATACCCCGTAGCGCCATACCAATTCACGGTAAAAATTATGACAAGTCTTATCGCGAATTGGTATAAGGTGAATTGTAGAGTGAGGAAAAATTATAATAAATTATTTCGATATATTATATATCAACATCCTTTTGCCGGCAGGCCCCCGGAATGGAATTATTTCCCCCGGCCGCAGCATTTCTTGTATTTTTTGCCGCTGCCGCAGGGGCATTCGTCATTGCGCCCGACTTTTTGCGTGTCCCGGCGCTCCGGAAGCCTTTTACCGGCCTCAGGGCCCGCCGCCCCGGAATAACTGAGCCCCATGCTGCGCTCCCGATGCCGGAAAGGCGATTGGTCTTTGCCGGAAGGAGGCGCGTTTTCCGGCGCGGGATCGGCCGGTCCCTCTTTTGCCCCGGTCTCCGGAGCGGGCTGCTCCTCCACGGAAACACGCAGGCGGGTCAACGCCTTAAAAAGGTTTTCCTGAATATGGAAGAGCATATCCTGAAACATGGCAAAGCCTTCCGTCTTGTATTCCTGCTTCGGATCGCGCTGCCCGTAGCCGCGCAGCCCGATCCCGTCGCGCAGGTGGTCCATGTTCAGAAGATGTTCCTTCCAACTGCGGTCAAGTTCTTCCAGCAAAAAGTAGCGCAGGATGTCCGGATACACCTGAGGAGCGCCCGTTTTCAGCTCTTCCAGGATCAGGAGCACAGCCGCGCGGCATTCGGCGGGCGTAGGCAATCCTCCATCCTGACGTACCCGTTTCAGGTTGAAAATTTCCTGGACCTGACCGGCAAGCCATTCCTCCTGCTCAGGGTCCAGCTTGCCCCGCGCAGCTTCATAGGCAGAGTAAAGCTCGTTTATGGTGTCGTCCAGAAACTCCAGGATCGCCACCTCCATATCCCGGCGGTTGATGGCGTCGCGGCGCAGCGAATAGATCACCTCGCGCTGCTGGTTCATGACATTGTCGTAATCCAGCAGGGTCTTTCTTATTTCAAAGTTGTGTCCTTCCACTCTTTTCTGAGCGTTTTCTATGGCGCGGGAGATCATGCGGTGCTCGATGGATTCCCCTTCGCGCAGGCCCAGGGTCTCCATGATTTTCGCAATGCGCTCCGAGCCGAAAAGACGCATCAGGTCGTCTTCAAGCGAGAGGTAGAACTGGGAGCAGCCGGGGTCTCCCTGGCGACCGGAACGGCCCCGCAACTGGTTGTCTATGCGCCTGCTCTCGTGCCGTTCCGTGCCCAGGATAAAAAGCCCGCCCAGCTCCCGCACACCTTCGCCCAGCACGATGTCCGTGCCACGGCCGGCCATGTTCGTGGCTATGGTCACCTTGCCCTTCTGCCCGGCCTCGGCGATGATCCCGGCCTCCTGTTCGTGGTATTTGGCGTTCAGCACGTTGTGGGGGATGTTCACCCTTTTCAGTCTGGCGGAAAGCAATTCCGAGGTTTCTATGGAAATGGTCCCCACCAGCACCGGCTGGCCGAGCTTATAGAGGTCCATGATACGGGCGACTATGGCCTCCATTTTTTCATTTTTGCTGCGATAGATGGTGTCCGGCATGTCCAGGCGGATCATGGGCATGTGGGTGGGCACGGATATGACGTTCAGACCGTAAATCTCATGAAATTCTACGGCTTCGGTGTCGGCCGTGCCGGTCATGCCCGAGAGCTTCCCATACATGCGGAAGTAATTCTGAAAGGTAATGGCGGCCAGGGTCTGATTCTCGGCTTCAACCTTTACATGTTCTTTGGCTTCCAGGGCCTGGTGCAGCCCGTCGGAAAAGCGCCTTCCCGGCATCAGGCGGCCGGTGAACTCGTCCACGATCACCACCTGGTTCTCATTGACTATGTAATCGACGTCGCGCCGGTAAATATGATGCGCCTTGAGCGCCTGATGCACATGGTGCTGTACGGTCATGTTCCGGGCGTCGAAAAGATTGTCTATGCCGAGCAGCTGCTCCACATGCTCCGTGCCGTGGTCCGTGAGCATGGCCGTGCGGCCCTTCTCGTCCAACGTGTAATCTTCGGATTTTAAGCGGCCGACGATAAAATCCGCCTTGCGATACAGTTCCGTAGTATCCGCGGAGGCCCCGGAAATAATCAGCGGGGTGCGCGCCTCGTCGATAAGGATGGAGTCCACCTCGTCCACGATGGCGAAATGATGTCCGCGCTGCACCAGCTGTTCCTGGTAGAACTTCATGTTGTCGCGCAGGTAGTCGAAGCCGAATTCGTTATTGGTGCCGTAGGTGACGTCCGCGGCGTACGCCTCCTGGCGCTGCCGGTCGTCAAGCCCGTGCACGATCACGCCCACGGACAGGCCCAGGCAATTATAGAGCTTTCCCATCCAGGCGGCGTCACGCTTGGCCAGGTAGTCGTTGACCGTAACCACGTGCACGCCCTTTCCGGACAGGGCGTTCAAAGCCACAGCCAGAGTGGCGGCCAGAGTTTTCCCTTCGCCGGTTTTCATTTCCGCGATGCGCCCGGCGTGCAGAACCATGCCCCCGACAAGCTGCACGTCAAAATGACGCATGCCCAAAGAGCGCACGGAAGCCTCCCGCACAAGGGCAAACACCTCCGGAAGCAACTCATCCAGGGTTTTCTCCCCGGCACTGAGCGCCGCCCTGAATTCTCCCATGCGCGCCGGGAAATCCGCCTGATCAAGCTTTTGCATCCCGGGTTCAAGCGCGCCTATAGCGCGCACAATCTGCATCTTGCGCTTGATGTAGCGGTCGTTGGAGGAACCGAATATTTTCTTGAAGATCAGACTGAACATATTGCTCCGGAATGGCGGAAGACGCCGGGCGGACAAGCCCGGCGCGCCGCCGCAGGCGGCGTGAACACGGCAAAAAACCGCGTTTATTGCCGTGCGATCTTATCGTTTATAGCATTTTACCTTTGAGATGAGGCACCCGGCCCTCTTCAGCCTACGCCCGCTCCGGCGTGCGCAAACAAATTGCGCTTACGCCTTCGCGGCGGGCGTCCGCTCCCGCGGCCGCCAGAGCGATTTCAAGGTGAAATTGCTCTAAAACGAAGCGGATGCGTTGTTTTAAGCGATAAATGACACTAGGACTTTCCGGCGGAGGACAATTTCTCCCCGACCGCCCTGCCTACCTTGTGTATAAAATTCCTGGCCGCGTTCAGGGGTTTCTGCTCGTCCAGGGCCGCGAATTCCCGCAAAATTTCCTCCTGGCGCCCGGTCAGGTTCTTTGGCGTCAGCACCCGGACCTCCACCAGCAAATCCCCGGTCTGCCTACGTCCGGGATAGGGCAGACCCCGACCGGGAAGGTGGAATATTTCCCCGCTTTGCGTGCCGCGCGGCACGTCGAAGACTATGTTTCCGTCCAGAGTCGGAATATCGAGTTTTACTCCCAGAGCGGCCTGCACAAAGGAGATATCCCGCGTGACAAGAAGATTTTGCCCGTCGCGGCTGAAGGTGTCGTCTTGCTCCACGGTTATGACCACGTAGAGGTCGCCGGGCGGGCCTCCGTTCATCCCCCCCTCGCCCTCGCCGCGCAGGCGCAGGCGGTTGCCGGAATCCACCCCGGCGGGAATGTTGACCGCCAACTCGCGCATTTCCGTGATCTGGCCCGTAGCCTTGCAGCGCGGGCAGGGATTGGCTATGACCTCTCCAAACCCCCCGCAGACGGGACAGGGCACCCTGATCTGGAAAAACCCCTGGTTGTGCAACACCTGCCCGACGCCGCCGCAATGCCGGCATTTTTCCGGGCCGGTGCCGGAGGCGGCGCGCGTGCCCCGGCATTCCGGACAGGTAGTATTGCGGGGAATCTTGATGTTTACGCTGTCGCCTTTGGCCGCCTGCCTGAAGGATACGTTAAGGCTGTATCGCAGATCCGCCCCCTGGGTGGGACGTCTGCGCCTGCCCGCTCCTGCACCCACGAAGCCGAAAAGATCGCTGAAAATATCGCCGAAATGCGAAAAAATGTCGTCCGCGCTACGGAAACCGCCCGCCCCGGACACGCCTTCGTGGCCGAAGCGGTCATAGCGCGTGCGTTTATCTTCGTCGCGCAGCACGTCGTAGGCCTCTGCGGCTTCCTTGAATCTGACCTCGGCCTCGGCATCGCCAGGATTGCGGTCCGGGTGATATTCCATGGCCAGCCTGCGGTAGGATTTTTTTATTTCCTCCTGCGAGGCAGTGCGTGCCACGCCCAGCACTTCGTAATAATCGCGGCGACCCATCTTTTTAGTCTATCTTGGAAATATCCACAGGAAAGGCCGGGGCGGCATAATAATTCAAATCATCGGGCATGACCTTGGCGGCGGCGATTTCCCGCAAAGCCGTCACCACTTCCTTGTTGTGGCTGTCCACCAGAGTCTGGTAGCCTTGGCGGTACTGATGCACGCGCTTTATAGTCATCTGTACAAGCAGAAAGCGGTTGTTCACCCGTTCCTGGCAATCTTCAACAGTAATCCTGGCCATCAATGCCTCCGGCATGAATTAGCCACGCCCCTCGCGGACGTGGCGCAAACATCGTTTCTTTCCCTCCGCGGCGGCAAAGGGAAATATTTTTCCTGTACATAATTCAAACTTCAAGTATATATCGCCCACGTCCGGCTGTCAACAGCGCGCCGAAAAGGCGGGTGGAAGCCAAGCGGGGTCCAAACCCGGCCGAAGCGCAAGAGGCATGGGCCTGAAGGCCCATGCTACCTTCTCGGTCTTGCATTCAAACTCGTTTGAACGAGATCTGGTATCGAACGTGGAGCGAAAATTTGGAAACGGGATATTTCGGACTTTTTCTGAGCGAATCGGTCAAGCTTTTCGCGCTTATGACCCCGCCAGTCGCCCTGACAGCCTTCCTCAGCGCCTCCAAATTCTATGACGCGGAGCGAAAAAAACGCGTGGCGCGCAAGACCGCGCTGGCTATCTTCATCATGGGCATCGTTCTTTATTTTTGCGGAGACGGCATCTTCGCCTTTTTCGGCTTCACTCTGGACGCCTTCCGCATCGGCTCCGGGGCGCTGCTTTTCCTCGCCGCCGTGTCCCTGATGAGCGAAAGCCCGGAGAAGTCCTTCATCAACCCCGATGAAGACATCAGCATAGTACCTCTTGCGATGCCTCTTTGCCTGGGTCCGGCCTCCATAGGCGCCCTGGTCGTCCTGGGGGCTTCCGCGAAAAACACCGCAGAATCCGTAATCGGCGCCCTCTCCCTCCTCACCGCCGCCATCGGCATCTACCTGATTCTGTACTTCGCGGACGCCGTGCAACGCCGCCTCGGCAAGGTGGGAGTGGCCGTACTCTCCAAGCTCACCGGCCTGCTTGTGGCCGCCATCGCCGCTCAGGTGGCTTTCACGGGCGTACAGGCTTTTTTGCGCTAGAGCAATTTCACTTTGAAATTGCTCCGGCGGCCGCGAGAGCGGACGCCCGCCGCGAAGGCGTAAGCGCAATTATTGCATCTCTCCTTTCGTTGCGGTGCAGCTTACATACTTGTCCGAATTTTGGGGAGTACCTCTATTTCAGCGGCCATGATGCTTTTCTCCGGTTATCTTTTTTCTTGACACTATGCCCATGTGGGCTACAATTTAGACAGACAAGGAGGGTTCCCATGCCTGCCAACGATTATGTCCGCGCCAGAATTGATCCCGTGATCAAAAATGAAGCGGCCAGAGTGTTGTCCACCTTGGGGCTGACCGTTTCCGACGCCTGCCGCATGATGCTGACCAAAATAGCCAGGGAAAAACGCCTGCCTTTCGGCACGGAAGAGCCGAACGAGGAATCGCTTGCCGCAATAAGGGAAATAGAAGAAGGCAAAGGAGTACGCTTTCATTCCGCTGAAGAACTGTTCACGGATTTGGGGATATAGCATATGCGAACCCCTGTTCGTTCCAGCCACTTTAAGCGGGACGTAAGAAAAGCGGAGCAACGCGGCAAAGACATGGATAAGCTGCGGACCTTGCTTAGTCTGTTGATTCAGGAACAACCTTTGCCCCAGGCATGTCAGGATCATCCGCTGAAAGGCTCTTGGAAAGGACACCGTGGAGCGCATATTGAACCGGATTGGATTTTGGTTTACCGTATTGATGGTCAGGAACTGCATTTGACCCGTACCGGCACCCATGCCGACATATTTTCCCTTTGATTGTGTCATAGCCGCGCCGCCTCTCTCTTTCATTGCTGCGCCCCGACCATGCGGGTATAGAGATCCGTCAAAACATTCGCAAGTCAGCACCCATCTCTCCGCCACGATGAC
>JAISZH010000196.1 GCA_031269345.1 Desulfovibrio sp.
ACCATTGTTCTCTGGGCGGCGGCCGCGTATGTGGTGCGCAGGGGCGGCCTGCACTGGCTCATCTCCCTGCCCGCGACCTTCATGACGGCCACGGTTTTCACTTACATCCTTATGGCCAAAGAAGGCCTGGGACTCAGCTACGGCCTCTCCGTCGGCATCGGCTGCGGCATTGCCGCGGCCTCTCTGGCTTTCTTCCTGATGAAGGGAGAATGGTTCAAGAACAATGTCCCGCTGGAGCTTAGTCCCCCGCTGGCAACAGCCAAAGCGACCGGTTAAGTCTGTAATTCCAATTCCCGATAAGCATTGAGATAATTTTATCGGGAATTGGGATCGCGTCTGCTTGGGCAGACGGTAAAATCCCATGTTTTGCAAGGAGCAGGCGGGCTTTGCCCGCCTGCTCCTGTTTCGCGGCAACTTTGAAATTGCTCCTGCGGCCGCGGAAGCGGACGCAGGCCGGAGAAAGGCCGGAGAAAACCAAGCGCACAATCTCAAAGCGAAACACTGCGGGGGGAATCAGCCGGCCCACCCTATGGACTTCACTCCATCGGATGGGCCGGCCTGTTGGTTGAATATTTCCGAATCAGCGCATCAGATAAGGCAGGAAGGTGATGATGCCGGGGAAATAAGTCAGGATGATCAGGTCAAGCAGCAGGACGCCCAGATAGGGCAACACCCTTTTTGTGACCTGATCTATGGAGATGCCGGTGATTGACGACACCACAAAGAGGTCGAGTCCCACCGGCGGGGTTATGCAGCCGATTGCCAGATTGACGACCATAAGCACGCCGAAGAACAGGGGGTCTATGCCCAACTGGATCACCACAGGCAAAAGGATGGGGGTGATGATCACCACGGCGGCGGAGGCGTTGACCAGGGTACCCATGATCAGGAGGAGTACGTTTATCAGCATCAGGAACACCAGAGGGCTGTTCGTGAACTGGGTGAACATCTCCGTCAGCCGGTGCGGCACCTGGGCGTTGGTCAGTATCCAGCCGAAGACGTTCGCACCGCCCACCACGAACATAATCATGGTGGTGGAAACGGCGGCGGAGAGCAGAACCTTGGGGATATCCTTCAGTTTCAGTTCCCGGTATATGAAAAGCCCGACCAGCGCCCCGTACACGGCGGCCACAGCGGCGGATTCCGTGGGCGTGAATATGCCCGAATATATGCCGCCAAGAATGATGACCGGCATCATGAGCGCCCAGAAACATTCAAAAAATGATTTGATTACCGCCCTGAGGGAGAAAACCCCCTCTCCGCCCAAGCCCCGCTTTTTCGCTATGCGGTAGCTCACCAGGCACATGGACAGTCCCATGAGAATGCCGGGGGCAAACCCGCCCATGAAAAGGTCGGCTATGGAGGTGTTGGCTATGGAGCCGTAAACGACCAGGGTGATGGAGGGCGGGATGACTATGCCCACGGTGCCGGCGGAGGCGACGACCGCCGCCGCGAAGGCTCGCTCATAGCCGCGCCTCTCCATCTCGTCGATCATGGAAGCGCCGATGGCCGCCGTGGTGGCGGCGGAGGAGCCGGACAGGGCCGCGAAGAACATGCCCGCCACGGCCACGACCAGGGCCAGCCCGCCGGACAGCGCTCCCACCAGACTCATGGAAAAGTCCACCAGGCGCTTGGTCACCCCGCCCTCGGACATGAAGGCGCCGGCCAGCATGAAGAAGGGCACGGCCATAAAGGAAAAGGAATCAACGGAAGTGAACATGCGCTGGGCGACGACGATAAGCGGAATATCCAGCAGGGAGTAAAAAACCACTGCCGAAGACAGGCCTAGGGCCACGCCGATTGAGGCGCCCGTGGCCAGGATGGCCACAAAGCAGAACATCAGTACAAACAGGGTCATGGCTGCCTCCTAGTCCCGGCCGTCCGCCACGGGGCGGAGCAGGGTGAGGAAATGCAGCAGGACGTTGAGCAGCATTATGCCGCATCCAATGGGAATGGCCAGATAAACCCAGGACATGGAAATCTGCAGCGCGGGCGAGGTCTGAAACGAGGCCCGCATCACCATGCCGGCGCCGTGCCAGACCATGATCACGAGAAAAATCAGCGTGAACGCGTCCCCAATCAGGTTCACCGTCCTGAGGGCCGTGCCCCTGAGGCGCGCGGTGATCATCTCAATGGCCATATGCCCGCCCTTCTTCGCCACAATGGGCAGCGAAAGAAACACCACCCAGACGAACATGTACCTGGCCAGTTCTTCCCCGAAGCTCGGCGTATAGTTGAAGACGTACCGGGTTATAACCTGGACGAACACCCAGAACAGCATCAATCCGATAATGGCGGAAACCACGGCCTTCAATATTTTTTCCATTCCGTTCAAAAAAGTATTCACAATTCCTCCTCTTCAAGATGGCGGGAGCGCGGCTTTCCTCCCGGCCGGCGCCGAATTGCGCCGGACATGCCGCAAAAAAAGGAAAAGCGGGCGGAAAAACAACACATTCCGCCCGCTTTTTTTCTTCAGTCCTAGCCTACCACCGATCTCACTTGGTGTTGACAATGGCATCAATGAGTTCCTGCCCGCCCTTGACCTGCTTGGCAAAAATCTGCCATGTGGCGCGGGTGGCGGCGGCAAAGGCCTTCAGGTCCACGTCTTCATTGACGGTGCTCTTGCCGCTCTTGTTGATATTGTCAATATATTGCCTTTCCAGGCCGCGGCACAGATCGCGCTGCCAAACCACGGACTGCGCGGCGGCGGCTTCCACGGCCTTCTGCTGGTCGGGCGAAAGCTTTTTCCAGGCGATCATGCTGATGAGCAGCGGCTCGGCGGAATAGGTGTGCCCGGTCAGCGAGACATACTTCTGCACTTCAAAGAAGCGGCTCGTCCAGATGTGGGCCAGGGGATTTTCCTGCCCGTCGATCACGCCTTTCTGCAGGGCGGTGTATATTTCGCCGAAAGCCATGGGGGTCGGGCTGGCGCCAAGCAGTTTCATCATTTCAATATAGACCGGCTGCTCCATGACGCGGACTTTCAATCCCTTCATATCGGCCGGAACCTTGATGGGCCTGCGGCTGTTCGTCATGTGCCGGACGCCGTTTTCCATCATGCCCAGAGTCTTGATGCCCCGTGCCTCGCCCTTTTTGGCCACTTCCATGCCGATGGTGTCCAGCACCTTGTAGGTATGATCGATGTCGCGGAAAATGAAGGGCAGGTCGAACGCCCCCATTTCCGGAATAAAATTGCCGAAAACGGCCGTGCTGGTCATGGTCATGTCCAGGGTGCCGAAGGTCAGTCCTTCGATGAGATCGCGCTGGTTGCCGAGCTGGCTGGAGGGGAAGACCTGGATTTCAACCGTTCCTCCGGTCTTTTCTTTTACCAGATCGGCGAACTTTATCGCCCCCTGGGCATAAGGGTTCTGGGGATCGGCAATGTGCCCGAGTTTCAAAGTGATCTGGGGAGCGGCGAAGGCCGAGGTCGCGAAAAGCAGTAAGGCCGCGGCCGTACAACAAAGCTGGCGAAACATAAAGGCTCCTTATGGTTGGTATGTGTGACTTGAATTTTGACAAAGGCCGGAACTTGCCCCGAAAAGTTGGCAAAAGGCTGCTTCTTGTCCGAATCCCAAATCGCTTTCTCGAGCAATTAACATTTGAGGCAGAGCAGTTAACTCGTTTCATTCGTGAACTGCTCTGGAGCAATTAACGCTTGAAACAGTTCGCTTACGGCGGGCAAAGCCC
>JAISZH010000058.1 GCA_031269345.1 Desulfovibrio sp.
GGTCGATGGACGGAAACGCCAAAGACTCGGGGCCGCGCCCTTACCGTGAATGCGTCTCTCTGCTTTGTCCTTTCCCGGTGAGTTCGCTCAAAGTGGTTTTGTTCGACTTTGACCACACGCTTTCAGATACGCGTCTGGACTTTCTCGTCCTGCGTCGCAGATGCCTTGAGGCGCTGGCGCGTTATGCCCCGGTTTCCGTGGATGGCTCCGGGCTTTTGCTTGAGCGCATGGCGGGTGTTCTGGCCTGTCTGGATGCGGATGTGGCCGCGAAGGCGAAAGAGGCGGCGCTTGCGGCCATGCGGGAAGTGGAGGTGGAGGCCGCGCGCCGTTCCTCTCTTTTCCCTTACGCCAGGCCCATACTGGCCTCCTTGCGCGAACGGGGTCTGGTTGCGGCCGTTGTGACCCGCAACTGCCCCGAGGCGATTTTGGCCGTTTTTCCGGACATCGGCGATTATTGCTCCTGTGTGCTGACCCGCGACCATGTAAAAAACGTCAAGCCGGACCCGGAACACCTCGGCCCGGCCCTTGAGCGCGCGGGCTGCGCAAGCTGGCAGGCGCTTATGGTCGGGGACCACCCCATGGATATTGAGGCGGGCAAGCGGGCCGGCACGCGCACCGCCGCCGTCCTTACCGGAGAAACCGGCTTTGCGGAGATGCTTGCGGCAAAACCTGACCTCATCGCCCCGGACGCTGCGGCCCTGATGCGGGGTCTTGGCCTTCTATGAGACTGCCCGGATTTTCCGCTGTTTTTCCGTGGCGGGCATAAAAGCGTTGCAATTTTCCCGCGGTGGATATAGGCAGTAACAACGCCTGTGGAACATTACAGGACGTCCCAAGGTCATCGCCATGCATCGCAACCCACTTTTTTTCCTCGCTTTAGCCTGCATGGTCTTTCTGCCACCCTTGTACCAGCTTACCGTTCCCTCCCCGCAAGCTTTCACGGAAAGCTCGGACAAGCCTCTGCCGGCCACGCGCAGGTTCAGCGCCGTGGAGGAAATCATCCGGGGCAAATGCGTGCATTGCCATACCCGCGGCTATGCCCTGCCTTTTTATGCGGCCATACCCGGCATTCGTCAGATCATAGAGAGTAATTACTACGGCGGCCTGCGCGCCATGGACCTTAACGAGGAACTCGGCAAAGCCCGGAGCGAGCCGGTGGGGGAAGCCACGTTGGCCAAGATGGAGTGGGTGACCGAGAACGGCACCATGCCGCCCGCGGTTTTTGCCGCGGTACATATGGACGGTCGTATGACCCGTGAGGAGCGGGACAGCATCCTGGTCTGGGTAAAAAACACGCGGGCGGCTTATTACGCCACGGCCACGGCGGCGCCGGAACGGGCCGGCGAGCCTGTTCAGCCCCTGCCGGATACACTTGGGGCGGATCAGGCGAAAGCGGCGCTCGGAGAGAGACTTTTTGCGGACAAGCGACTGTCTGCGGATGACAGCATCGCCTGTATCTCCTGCCACTTGCCTGAGCAGGGCGGGGCGGACGGACGGAGGTTGTCCGAGGGAGTGGGCAAACGGACCGGTGTTGTCAACGCGCCGGGAATATACAATGTGGCCTTCAACATACGCCAGTTCTGGGACGGCCGTGCCGAAAGCCTGCGCGCTCAGGTCTCTGGTCCGATTTTCAACCCTGTGGAGATGGCCAGCAAAAACTGGGATCAGATTATCGGCAAGCTGAGCGCGGAACGGGAACTCCTGGAAGCCTTTCTGGACGTTTACCCGATCTCCTGGCTTGGAGATTCCGGAGGTTGGACCGGGGAGAATATAGCCGACGCCCTGGCCGAATACGAGTACACCCTCATCACCCCGAACAGCCGGTTCGACCAATGGCTCAAGGGGGACGAAACCGCAATAAGCCGCGCGGAATTTTACGGATACCAGCGCTTCAAGGCCTATCGCTGTTCATCCTGCCATGTGGGGAAAAGCCTGGGCGGACAGTCATTCGAGTACATGGACCTGAAAAGGGATTATTTCCGGGATCGGGGCGGGGAGCTTCCGTCCGACGCGGGTCTGAAAGCTTTTACCGGCAAAGATGAGGATCTGCACAAGTTCAAGGTGCCGAATCTGCGCAACATTGAGCTTACAGCCCCCTATCTGCATGACGGCAGCGTCAATACCCTGGATGAAACAGTCCGAATCATGGGCGTTTATCTCTCCGGCATGGAAATTGTCAAGGACGACCGGGATCTGATCGTGGCCTTCCTGCGCTCCCTGACCGGCGAACACCGGGGAAAAAAGCTGCAAGGGACGCCTGTGCCGGAATAGGGCGTTTTGCGCTTGAAATGCCCGCAGAGAGTTGCGCCTGTACCGCTGTAATTCCGTTTCCAGATCGAAATGCCCCCTATTTTTTGATCTGGAAATGGAAAGCGTGGCGGGATGTCACGCCGAAATGCGAAGCGTTTCGAGCGGCAGGGCGCAACAGTGCTTTCGCCGCGCGGCTGATTCACGCCGTTTCGCGGCAGCCTTGCGAAAAGACGGTGGAAGACTACGGGCTTGCCGGCGTCACTCCAGCGGGTTGTCCCGCGCGGACTCCGCCGGTGCCGCAATAGCCGCCAGGTCAAAACCGCATCCGTGCGGTTTTGACTTGAAATTCGAATGGCTGGCGTGAAGACTGTTTTCTTACATGTTTGTATATTTCTCCACGATCAGCCTCATATACCTGTTGCAATTTACTTCCAAGCCAATTATTTTACATCCGTCCGCCGGGTGGTCCTGCCCGCGTTTTTTTTGAATAATTTTTTATGGAGGAAGGGTATGAATGCGTCCAAGACAGTTATGGGACTGGTGTGCCTCATGTTTTTCGCGGGCGCGGCGCAGGCTGCGGCCCCGATAAAAATAGGCTTTCCCATCCCTCTTACCGGAGAAATTCCGAAAGTCGGAGAATCCTCAAAATTCGCCGCGGAGATGCTGCGGGAAGAGATCAACGCCAAAGGCGGCCTGCAGGTCGGCAAGGAGAAATATCCGCTGGAGTTTATTTATGAAGACAATGAGTCCAAGCCGGAATCCGCCGTCAACGTTACGTTGAAACTGATCGACCGGGATCAGGTTGTGGCCATTGTCGGCCCGCAGTCCTCGCGTCAGGCGGTGCCCGCCGGCGGGGTGGCGAACGAAAGCGAGGTGCCGATGATCTCTCCCTGGTCCACAAACCCGGACACCACGCTAAACCGCCCCTGGGTGTTCCGCGGGGCATTCCTTGATCCCTTCCAGGCTCCGGTGGCGGCGAATTTTGCCACCAAACAGTTCAAGGCGAAAAAAGCGGCCGTGCTTTTCGAGATATCCAACGACTATTCCAAAGGGTTGGCCGATAATTTCCGCGCCGCCTGGCAAAAGCTGCACGGTTCGGATTCCGTGGCGGCCTTTGAATCCCACGGTCCCAAAGACCAGGATTTTTCCGCCCAACTGACGAAGATCATCGGCTTGAAGCCGGATTTCCTCTTTCTGCCGGAGAATTACAGTTTCGCGGCCATGATTGTCCCTCAGGCCAGGGACCTTGGGTTTAAAGGACCTTTCATGGGTTCCGACGCCTGGGGTTCGGCGGAACTCATGAACCTGTGCGGCAAATCCTGCGTGGGACAGTACTTCTCCACCCACTACGCCGCCGCCGGAGCCACCGGGGCCACCAAGGAATTCATAGACAAATACTCGAAAAAATACGGCTATGTGCCGGACGACGTGGCCGCTCTCACCTGGGATTCCGTGAATATCGTGCTTGCCGCCATACAGAACGGTGGAACAGTGGACCCCAATGTGCGCAAAATGCGCAAGCTCGTGCGCGACAACCTGGCCGCCGTCAGCAAGTTTGATGGCATTACCGGGGCCATGCGCTTCGACGAACAGGGTGATCCCGTAAAGTGCGCGGTTATCGTCAGGATTTCGGAGTCCGGCGAGTTCACCTTCGTGGAATCCGTCTGCCCCTGATGTCGCGCATGCGGGTAAATTGAAGCGCTTTGTCTGAACAGGGCGGGAAACGCCGGGCGCGACCGGCCCGGCGTTTCCGTAAAGGCGAAAGAATAAACGCGCCTGGAAGATGTCGGAGATTGCACGCTTATGGATCTGTTTCTTCAGCAGTGTGTGAACGCTCTGCAATGGGGCAGTTTCTATGCCCTGATCGCCTTGGGCTACACCTTGGTGTACGGGGTGTTGCGCCTGATAAATTTCGCCCACGGCGACGTTTTCATGGTCGGCGCCTATATTTCCTTTTTCGCCTCCACTTTTTTTCTCAGTCCGGATGGTCCTTCTCTGAGCCGTGAACTGGCCCTGGCGCTTACTGTTCCCTGCTCCGTGATCCTGACTTCGGGGGTCGGGGTCACCCTGGAGAGGATCGCCTACCGCCCTTTGCGCCGCAAGGGAGCGCACCGTCTTTACGTGGTAATCACCGCCCTCATGTGCGGCCTTGTCCTGGAAAACGGCAACCTTGCCCTGCTCGGCGCTAGCCGCAAAGCCCTGCCCGACCTTCTGGAAAAACATAACTACGTCATAGGTCCCGTAATGGTCACCAATCTTAAACTTTGGGTGATCTTCGTGGCCCTGCTGGTTTTTGTCATCCTGCACGCGGTAGTCTCCAGAACGCGCATCGGCATGGCCATGCGCGCCGTGTCCTGGGACAAGTTCGCCCTGCCGCTCATGGGCATCCCTCTGGACAAAGTAATTGTCTTCACTTTCATGCTCGGCTCCGGCATAGCCGGGTTGGGCGGCATGCTTTTCGCCATGTCCTACCCCGTTCTTGACCCCTATATGGGGGCGATGACCGGCTGGAAGGCCTTTATCGCGGCCGTGGTAGGGGGCATCGGGGATATCCGCGGGGCCTTTGTCGGGGGATTTTTGCTGGCCTTTGTGGAGATCATGGTGGCCGCCTTTCTTCCTTCGACCTTCAGGGATCTTTTCGCCTTTTCCATCCTGCTGCTGATTCTCTGGAAACGTCCTACGGGCATGTTCGGGTTGCCCATCACCACGAAGATTTAGGTCAAGTCTATGCGCGGGCACACGCTGAACATAATTTTCGCCCTGACCGGGCTTGCCCTGATCTGGAGCGCGCACGCCGGGCTGCTTGACAACTATGTGCTGACCGTGCTGATGTTCATGGGCATCAATGTGATTTTCGCATCCAGCCTCAACCTGGTGAACGGGTATATGGGCGAGTTTTCCTGCGGGCACGCCGGTTTCATGTGTGTGGGCGCCTATGTGGGTTCTTTGCTTTCCATGGCCCTGTTCACGAACAGCAAGCTGTTCGGGGACGCCCTGCTTCCCCCGGAACTGGCTCTGCCCCTTTTCCCCCTTGTGCTGGTGGCCGCGGGGTTTGCCGCCGCCGCCTTCGGGCTGCTGGTGGCCCTGCCCTCCTTCCATACCCGCGACGACTATCTGGCCATTATAACCATAGCGGCCAACTACATCATAATTTCGATCATCGAGAACATAGACGCCATCGGCGGGCCGCGCGGGCTTTTCGGAATGAAGAAGACCATCAACGCCATGGGCGATTTCATCAATGCCCCCTGGATGTTTATCTGGGTTGTCCTGATCACTTTCGTAAGCGTGATGATTCTCTACCGGCTGGTCACCAGCACCTGCGGCAAGGGCATCCCGGCCGTATGTCAGAACGAGGTGGCCGCGGAGATAATGGGCGTCAACACCAACAAGGTGAAGATCATGGCCTTTATGGTTTCTTCGGGTCTGGCCGGAGTGGCCGGGGCGCTTTACGCCCACGTCTACGGCTATGTGAACGCCCAGGCTTTCAACATCCTCAAGTCCACGGAAGGTCTGGTCATGGTTTACCTTGGCGGCATGGGATCGCTTTCCGGAGTGGTCATCGCCGCCATAGCCTTTACCTTGCTGGTGGAGGGCCTGCGCTTCGTCATTCCCTTTGTGAACGACCTCACGCACAGCCTGGGTCTGCTTCCGGCGGGCTTCGAGATAAGCCAGGTCTGGAAATGGGTGATCATTCCCATGATCCTGATTCTGCTGATGCAGTTCAGGCCGGAGGGGCTTCTGGGCAACCGCGAGTTGACGCACGTCTTTCCGGGGCTGAAGAAATGGATTACTTTCAAATAATCCGGGGCGCTGGATTTGCCGGGCAACGGATCGGAGACGGCCTTGCCTCTTCTTGAACTGGAAAACGTGTCGCAGCGTTTCGGCGGTTTGAAAGCCCTGACCGATTTCAGCATCGCTTTGGAGGATCGGGAACTGGTCGGGCTGATCGGGCCGAACGGGGCGGGCAAGACGACGGTCTTCAACTTGGTTTCGGGGTTCTATACGCCAAGCGAGGGCCGGATCACCTTTGGCGGCCGTCCGACAAGGGGGCTTAAGCCGCATCAGGTCACGGCTCTCGGCATGGCCAGAACCTTTCAGAACATCCGGCTCTGGAACGACCTGAGCGTGCTGGATAACATCCGTCTGGCCCATCACTTTCGCCTGGGTTACGGGATGGTGGACGCGGTCTTCCGCACCGGGCGCTACGGGAGAGCCGAACAGAAGATAGAGAGGGAAGCGCGCGAGATACTGGAGACAATGGAACTGGCGGAGTTCGCGGCGGAGCAGCCAAAAAATCTCCCTTACGGGGTACAGCGCCGCGTGGAACTGGCCAGGGCGCTTTCCACCAAACCGCGTCTGCTCTTGCTGGACGAGCCGGCGGCCGGGTTGAATTCCTCGGATGTGGATGGGCTTATCCGGCTCATCCGCTGGATTTATGACGAATTCAAAATCTGTATCTGGATGATCGAGCACCAGATGAAGGTGGTCATGTCCTTGTGCCAGAGGCTTATGGTCATTGATTTCGGCATCACCATAGCCCGGGGGACGCCCAGGGAAATCCAGAGCAACCCCGACGTGATCCGGGCCTATCTCGGCGACGGCGCCCTCTGATCCGGGCGGAAACGGCAAGACGATGATCAGCGTGGAAAACCTGTACGCCGCTTATGGCAAGATAGAGGCCCTGCACGGGGTTTCCTTCCGTGTGCGCCAGGGCGAAATAGTGACGCTCATCGGTTCCAACGGGGCCGGTAAATCCACCACGTTGAAGGCCCTGATGCGGCTTACCCCTCCGGAGTCCCCCACGGTCACCGGCGGGGATATCCGGTTCAACGGGCGTTCTCTGCTCAATGTAGAGCCGCATAACGTCGTGGACAGGTTCAAGATGACCCTGGTGCCGGAAGGCAGGCACATTTTCGGCAACCTCACGGTCATGGAAAACCTCACCCTGGCCGCCTGGACCCGGAAAAACGAGGACACGCGCAAAACCTTGGATCATATTTTCGGGCTTTTCCCGCGGCTGGCGGAGCGGTCCAGGCAGCGCAGCGACACGCTCTCCGGCGGGGAGCAGCAGATGCTGGCCGTGGGACGGGCGCTGATGACCAACTGTTCGGTGTTGCTGCTCGACGAGCCTTCCATGGGTCTTGCGCCGGTGCTGATGTATGACATGTTCCGCACTTTGAAACGCCTCAACGACGCGGGGTTGACCATAGTGGTGGTGGAGCAGAACGCCCGCCTTGCCCTGGAAGTGGCGGATCGGGCGTATGTCCTGGACACCGGGGAAATAGTGGCTGAAGGCAGCGGTGAGGAACTCATGCGCCGCCCGGAAATCCGCGAGGCCTACCTAGGCGGATAGGGCATAGCGTTTACCCGCAAAAGGAAACACTACAAAACCCGAAGGGTTTTGCGCCGCCGCAGGCGGCGTGAGCAAAGCAAAAACCGTGTTTTTTGCTTTGCGATCTTCACGCCTGTTACGACAGTTCAGGCGTGACATCTCAATAGGGAGGCTGGCCGTGCTGCATGCCCAGGCAATCAGCAAACACTATCCCGGAGCGGAGCGGCCGGCAATCGACAACCTGGAATTGCGGGTGAGAGCAGGGGAATTTCTGAGTATCGTCGGGCGTTCGGGCTCCGGCAAATCTACTTTGCTGCATATCCTGTCTTCTCTGATCCTCCCTGATTCCGGCCGGATTTTTTTCCGGGGGCAGGATATCTGCGCCGCTCCGGAAGCCGTGCGCAACCGCCTGCGCGGCGAAGACTTCGCCGTTGTTTTCCAGCAGCATCATCTGCTGCCCTACCTTTCCGCTTTGGAGAACGTGCTTCTCCCCTTTCTGTCCGGGTTCGCCACCGTCAGGCAGGCGCATCTGGCAAGCGCCCACGCCGTGTTGCAGCGCGTGGGCCTGTCTCATAAAAAAAATTCCCGGCCCGGAAATCTCTCCGGAGGCGAACAACAGCGCGTCGCCATAGCGCGCGCCCTGGTGCGGGGGGCGCAGGTGCTTTTTGCGGACGAGCCGACAGGCAGCCTCGATTCCGCCACGGGAACGTCCGTTATGCACCTGCTGCGCGA
>JAISZH010000092.1 GCA_031269345.1 Desulfovibrio sp.
CGTCGTCACTACGTCTATAACACGCTGAAAATATTTGAATATTTTATAGTGTTGCGGGACAGAAATTTTCAAATAATTTCACAGTATTATCAACCATATGACGACACCATCTAGAGCAAGTAACGCTTGAAACAGTTCGCTTGCGGCGGGCTAAGCCCGCCTGCTCCTGTTGCTCCGCAAGGATTTGCGCTGTAAATCCTTGCGGAGCGTTTCACACTTGAATGTTCCAGTCAGCCGGGCTTTGGCAGGGTGAGTTGCTGTGCGCGGGTCAAGCCGAGCTTGTTTTCCGGCACGTCTCTGCTGATCACAGAACCCGCGCCGACCAGAGCGCCGGCGCCGATGTTCACGGGCGCGACCAAAGAGGAGTTCGAGCCGATGAACGCCTCCTCTCCGATGCGCGTCCGGTGTTTGTTTTTGCCGTCATAGTTGCAGGTGATGGTTCCGGCCCCTATATTGGCCTTTGCCCCCACCTCGGCGTCTCCCAGGTAGGTGAGATGGTTGGCCTTGGCTCCCGCGCCCAACCGCGACTTTTTCATTTCCACAAAATTGCCGACGTGGGCGTCTTCCTCCATTACCGCCCCCGGCCGCAGGCGGGCATAAGGGCCGACCACGCAACGCGCCCCGATGCGGGCGTCTTCCACATGGCAAAAGGAGCGCACGTCCACATCCCTCTCCAGAACGGCATTGAGCAATCGACAATGCGAGGCGATGCGCGTTCCGGCGGCGATGCGGCTCGCCCCGTAAATTTCGCAGGGACCGGTGAGGTCCGCTCCCCTCTCCAGAACGACCTCCGGGCCGATGCGCAGCATCCCCGGATTGCGCAGCAATACCCCGGCTTCAAGGTGGCGCTCCACGATCCCGGCGCGCAGGCGTTCCTCGGAGCGGGAAAGTTCCGCCGGCGTGTTTACGCCCAAAAGACGCGCGTCTTCACCGCGCTTGTCGGCCCAAACTTTCAGGCCCCGGTTCAGGGCGATTTCCACCAGGTCCGTGATATACAGCTCACCGCTCTTGTTTCCGGCCGAAAGCAGGGGCAGCAGGGAACGGATCGCCCCGACGCGGAAACAATAGACGCCTGCGTTGATCTCGTTGCCTTTCGGACCGTGCCGGGTTTCGTCGAAATCCCTGGCCTCGACTATGCCCGCGACCTCCTCACCGCGCCGCAGCACCAGCCCGAACGCGCCTGTCTCGCGAAGCGACAGGCTGATGAAGGCCAAATCGCTTTCCCTTCCCACGGCCTTATCCGTGAAATCCCTCAGAATTTCCGTCTCCAGCAGCGGAGTGTCGCCGTTGACGACCAGCAGGTATTCCGGCGCGCCGTCATCTGAGGCGTCAAGGGCATTCAGGGCGGTCAGCAGGGCGTGCCCTGTCCCGAGTTGCCTCTCCTGCATGATAAAACACCCCTCCCGCTCCGGAAAGGCGGCGCGCACCTTAGCCGCCCCGAAGCCGATCAGCGTGTAGACGCGACCGGGACACAGGGGGTCGAGCGCGTCCTGCACATAGCCCAGCATGGGTTTTTCCAACAGGGTCAGCAGGACCTTGGGAGTGGAGGAATACATTCTGGTGCCTTGCCCGGCGGCGAAAATCACCGCCCCGAGCCGGCCTTGACAAAGAGCGGACATAGGGTCTCCCTTGGGGCTTGCGGGCGGCGGCTTCGCCTCCGCCATCCCAATTCGCCTCGAGGGCAAATTGGTATCAAACCTGATTTTGAGGCGGTTCCCGATACGGCGTTGCCACTATTTCGCTGCCTATGCCGGCATCGGTAAACAGTTCCAGAAGCAGACAGTTTTCCACGCGCCCGTCTATGATCATCGCCTTTTCCACCCCGCCCTCCAAGGCGGTCAGACAGCTTCTGACCTTGGGGATCATGCCGCCGCTGATCGTGGCGTCGTCAATCAAATTTTGGACGGAGGAGGAGGACAGGGAGCGGATGAGCCCGCCCTGTCCGTCCAGAATGCCGGGGACGTCGGTAAGCAGCAGGAGGCGTTTGGCCTTCATGGCCGCGGCCACCGCGGCGGCCACGTCGTCGGCGTTTATGTTGTAGGCCCCGTCGGCCTCGTCCGCCCCGATAGGCGCTATAACAGGCACATAATCCGCCCGGCTGATCAGGCGCAGCAGGTCCGTGTCCACCCGCGTCACCTCGCCCACCCGGCCGAGGTCCACTTCGGGCGTAGCGTCTTTGGACAGCTCCAGCTTGCGGGCGCGGATGAGACCGCCGTCTCTGCCGCAAAGACCCACGGCCCGCGCTCCGGCCATGTTCAGACGGCCCACGATTTCCTTGTTCAGTTTCCCGACCAGGACCATCTCCACCACGTCCATGGTGGCGGCGTCGGTTATGCGCAGTCCCTCGTGGAATGAGGACTCTATACCCAGTTTTTTCAGCATGGACCCGATCTGCGGTCCGCCTCCATGCACTATTACCGGCCGCACGCCAACATGGCGGAGCAAAGACACGTTCAGGGCGAAAGAATTTTTCAGATGCTCGTCCAGCATGGCGTGGCCTCCGTACTTTATCACCACCACCTCCCCGCCGAAGCGGCGGATGTAGGGGAGGCTCTCAAGCAGTATGCGGGCGGTCTCGGTGTACGCCTGGAATGCGTCATTCATTGCGGCTCCTTATTGATACGCGCATTGAAAAGTAAACTTTTCCCTTTGGATGCAAGACGCCAAGGTTTTTGAAAAACAGGTGAAGCCTGATTTTTCAAAAACTTGCGGGCGGCGGCTTCGCCTGCGCCATTCCAATTCGCTTTCTGTCGAAACCGAATTGGCATCAAGCGCAAATGCTATATAAGCCCGGAGCGGGGGGAAAGACAATCGGGCGACAACGCCCGGCTCGCGGCTTTACCCGGAAA
>JAISZH010000094.1 GCA_031269345.1 Desulfovibrio sp.
TCGTCCACCGCGACGGCTTCATGCTCCTTGTCATGGGCTACACCGGCAAGAAGGCCCTGCAAATCAAGCTGGCCTACATCAACGCTTTCAACCAGATGGAAGCGGAGCTTGCGGGGCAGTTTCACCAGGCGTTGGCCGAACCCCCGCCGAACAGCCAACCGAACCGCCAACCGCCGCCCTCCCCTCACCCCGTACCCCATCCACCGTCAAAGACCGGAAAGCGTTACGAGAGCTTGTTATTACGTGGGCCAAGGTTGCCGGGATTCCTACTTACGACCTCTGGTTGCGTGTCGGAGAGCATTTTCAGTTAAGCAGTTTCACGGAACTGCCGCGTGAATGGCTACCTGCCGCCATTGCTTTTGTGCAAAGCAATATTGACGCGACGGCCAGACCGAAACAAATAAAGGCGCTACCGCCGCCCCCGCCGCCTCCTCCTGCCCTTCCTCTCGACAAGGCCGAACAGTGGGAGAAAGAGCTTGATGTGCTGTATCATGAAGCGATGGAAATTCGCAGCGAGTTTCTTGATCGCATGTACGTGTTCGACAAAAACCTGAGCAGTGTCACCGCGCCGATGTTCCGGGGCATCCTCGACAAACTCACGGCAGGAACGTCCATAGTAGGCATTGACAGAGCTATAGACCACCTTGTCGGGCCCCGGTATCGTATCATGGACACTTTCCGCGAAAATATGGAAGAAATGCTTGCGTACTGCCTCCGCGTGAGATGGTTCGCAACGGTGCAGCGGACTGATTGGGATGATTGGCACAGGCAGTGGCGTAGGGTGTAGAGCTTTATCAGGGTTGGCGGCGGTTGTCCTCCGCCAACCCGGTTAAAATGTTGCCAGGACCGGAGTCGAGTGCTATTGTTGTAGGACAAAGGAGTCCGTTATGGCTGCCTATCCAAGCCTACAAGTGGCGTCCCTCATAGCGAACATTTGCAATCAAAAGGGCTATCACTGGAACAACACGAAAATTCAGAAGCTTTTATACTGCTGCTACGGGTGTTTTTTGGCGGCGTTCAGTGAACGGTTATGCGACGAATACCCCAGGGCATGGCAATATGGGCCAGTTTTCCCCAAAGTATTCAACCACATTCACAAACAGCGCCCTTTCCCTGTTGTTCCGCTGAATATACACCTCCCGCCAGAAAAAAATACCTTCCTTGAGGAAGTAGTGAGCGTGTTCGGCTCCTACAACGCCGTCCCTCTTTCCGACTGGACACACCGCCCTGGATCGCCCTGGTATACGGTTGTTCACGAAATAGGGAATGGGGAATTGGGAGACTTCATCCCCGATGACATCATAAAAACCTACTTCTCGGAGAACATCGTAAAGGAATCAAACGATGAGACTCCCGACAATTAAGCCCCAAATAGCAGAAAACCCCCTGATCACGAGAAGGGAGGAAGCGCGATCAGGGGGTTCGGCGGTGGAACGGAAACTAGGTCTAAAGTTCCACTCTGGCCGCATGTATCAGCCCGGACAAGCCGGTTTTGCTGATGCTGGTATCTGTGAACGTCAACTCATCCGCCGTAACGCCGGCGTCAGCTATTTTCGCGTAAAAATACGGTGACGCCGCTGTGCCTGTTTCCACAATCACTGTCATTTTGGGCTTGAACCCAAGCGTGATAAAGCTGAAACCGGATGGAGGCGTGTCAACGGTCAGAACTCCCGACGCCACATCATATTCCAAGCTTTCCGTGTGGTATTCAAAAAACCCGGACTCGCCATTAACCGTCAGGGCGAACTGAACCTGCACCAAATCATTGCGGCCATACGCCTGCGGCGCGAACCCGGCTATGCTCACCACGCCGCAAGGATCGGCAATGAGGTCCAATGCCCAAAAGTCCCGCGTCTTCTCGGTATAAAGATACCAAAAATCAGAAAACCTCGAACGTGCATGAGCCAACATCCGCAATTCTTCCTGAGCCGGGTCTTTACGGATCATGTAGGCCGTGAACGAGGTGTCGGTGTAGGACATGGACCCCGGCAGACGCCCGGCGATTTTTTTGTCAAACGAATCGTCTGTGATGGTTTCCGTATTGAACCCAGGGAGTTGAGCGTTATTCATGCCCATGACCCTAAATTCTATGGCCGTTAAAGGGTGAATGATGATTTCTGTTTCTATGCCGACAATCTTGTCGGATTCGCAAGCGACTTGAGACATGGCTTTTCTCTCCTTAAGAGGTAAAAAATGTTACGACTGTTTCCCAGGGATGCTGATCGTCCGTGCGAATAGGGCCATAGACCGCGTCCCACGCGCACATGAACCGGCAACCCTCTGACTCTATCATTTTATCCTCGAACAATTCCCGGCACCATGCCGCAAGGTTGTTGACCTCTGTAATGTCCGTGGAGAAACAATTTATTTGCCACTCCATAGTGGAAAGTGGCGTTTTAATGGCTCCAACGCTCTGATCGCTGATAATAGACATAACGGCATGAGGATATGCGCAGCCCTGTTCAGCCTCATATGCGTAAAATCTGTAATCCGTTCCCCCGTCAGCCAGAGCAAGGGCAAACTCGCTGGCGGGGTTGGCTTTGATGTGTTCGTACACCGCAGTAAGCAGAGCGTTGCGTTTGGAGATCATGGCGCGTCCGCAATAACCTTCTTAACCGCATCAATGGCTTCCCCCGCAAATTCGTTGAAGGCCGGACGCAGGAAGGCATGGTTTGGCCTGCCTCCTCCTCTCGCCCCCGGAGCGCCCATTTCTTCTACAAGAGCATAGTCGGCAAAAGCCAGGTTCCCGGCTTTCAAATACCCCAAAACCGCAGTCCTATCTTGTTTTTTAGCGGTATACGCCTTGATGCTGGCTTTAAGAGTTCCAGGGTTTCTCGACGTTGCCGTGTTGAAAGACAAATCCCTTTCTCCCTTATATCCGTGATTCACACGCTTTGTTTTATATGCAGGACGCGGATCACGAGGGTCTATGTTTGGATCGCCGTGACCGGCTCCCCCCACATGAACCATTTGCTTTGCCTTTTCTTTCATCTTTTCCATAATTGGCGTCCACGCATCTTGAATGGCCTGGACAATTTCATCAGAAAAACCGTCATCCCATTTTATGTTGACATATGCCCCGGCCACCCTGACATCACGGGGTTTTTCAGTAAGGTAACGCTTTATGTACCTACCTGGTTCCCTCGACAATTTTTCGGCTGCCATCACGCCCCTCCCTGCTTCCATGTCGCGTGAATTTCAAGCGCGGTGCGCCGTCCATCAGGATCACGTATCGCATTGACAGCGATTACCCGCCCATCGTCCGTGCGTATCTTCATGCTCTCGTCTATGTCGGGCCGGAAACGAATGCGAATCCGATACCGAACTTCCGAACTCTGCGCGGCCGCAAGCCGTCCCTCTTCGCCGCCAATGGTAACAACTTCCGCAAAGGTGGTTTTGTATTCCTGCCAATCGTCCAGAAAGCTACCGTTCGGCTGGCGAACGCGCACATTCTTCAGGAAAGTGATACGCGAATTGAGGCGAGACGCCCAAAATTCCTGTTCAGTCGCCACATGTCACCTCGGCAGATACCACGCATCAAGAAGTCCGTTCCAAAACATGCGATCAAGCGGGATCGCTACCTTCCTCGTTGCCGACGCCAGAGATTCCCGTTTTTCGTAATGCCCGGCTACCGTGACCAGCGTCCATTCAACAAGCTCATGGGGCACTTTGTCGCTGTCCCATCCGGCCACAAAAGTTATTATGGCTCCCACACCTTCCGGCCACGCCGTTATAGGCTTGACTGACCCATAAGGGTTGCCGCCGTCCCAATGCATCGAGGAGGGCGTAAAGACGTACTCCGAATTTGGCAAAGCCTGCTCTGTGCCCGCCACGTCCTGAAAGATTATGCTTTTCACCACCGTACACGGACTTTTCGGAATGACAATTTCCTTTTCCCTATGGAAGTCGGCAATTTTCCCTTCCCATTCGCTGCTCAGGAATACACGGTTCGCTGTAAACTCCGCTTGCCTGATCGCCGCCCATGCGTAGAGATTCAAAACCTCGTCGTCCCTGTCGTCGTCTGCGTCCAGACGGCAATGCAAACGTAGCGTCTCTATATCAAAGGGCAGAATGGTTGCCGGTTCTACGCAGGAAAGAATCATCGCCGCCCGCTCTTAATCTTCCTTTGAGGTTTCGGCGGCGCCGGCGTAGCGGGTTCATCTTCCACCTTCACGTCTTCCGCCTCTGTTTCTTCTGTTTCTTCGGGTTCGGGTTCCACCGCCTCTACTTTCTGGACCGGCTTTTTGGCGGCGGCTTCCTGAACCTGAACAGCCTTGCCGCGCGTGATCCAATGCATTGCGGAAGGATAAGGCATTTTATATTCCCGGCCTTCCGAAAACCGAACCACAATTTGTTTCTGCGCATCTTCCACCTGACAATTTTGCAGAAATTTTATTTTCACATGTTGCATGTTTCTCGCTCCATGAGTTCCCCGCCGCCCCGCGCTAAACAGAGCGGCGAGGGGTTAGATGTAAACGGATATGGGTTACTCTTCCGGACCAGGACGCTCAGCCAAAGCCACAAAGGCACTGTAAGAACGGTTAGCCGTGCCACCGGCAATCTTGGACTTCCACCACGGCATCCCGCCGAACCGCAGGATAAAGCGGAACGATTCCATGTCATACGCGAAAAGCATGTGAATGGAGGTGTCCTGCCGAAGCCCGTAGCCGCGTCGGGTCAGCGTCATGTACTGTGAAGGATCGACATAGAGGATGTCTCCCACGTCCCCCGTATCCGCGCACGCCTCGGTGAACATCACCGGGTTGCCGAATATGGTTCCGTAAGGCCGACCCGCAAACCCATTGGGCGGCATGTAGATCGGTACCGGCTGACTGGTAGAACCGGGGAAAGTCAGCAACATGAGCTGCTCTTCCACCAGGGGGTTTGCCAGCCATAAGCCATTGACTTTCCCGGCGCTGTACATGGCCGAACGCATTTTGATGAGGTTCATTGCATTCACCGTATCAGCGGGCTGGTCTTCTTCCCCATCAACGGTAATTAGCGCCGGACTTCCCAGGATGCCCAACGGAGCGCCGGTGCCGCTGCCGTTGATGATGGCTTTGGTCAGGGCAAAGTTGAACTTCTGCGGCACCTTGGAATTGAGGTACCTTGTCATAGCAGGCGCATCTTCAAGCAATTCGTCGGTCAAATGGGCAAGAATGGCATACTTGAACAGTTTGACTTCCTGACTATCAAGCTTGGGCTTGCTTTCGGGGATGGAGTTACCCTCAGCAACCCAATTGCCCTGAATGCCACCGGAGTTATCCCAAGGGGTGGTTTCGTCCATCGGGAATGTCATGCTCTTGCTTTCCGTGGTCTGCTGGTCGGTTTTGCTGACAAGCGATTCCTCGCCGAAAATCTTTTGCATGATCTCGGCCCGGAAATCCGGAGGCACGGCAACACCACCGTCCGCGCCAACACCTTCACTACCATAGCTGCCGGTATAAGCGGCATTGCGCAAAGCAATAAGACGCTTGTCCGTACCCTTGTCGGCTTTTTCGTTGTACAGAGCGATGGCAATCTCGCCCAGGCTCCTGAAACCGCCGGTCGCGTAGAAAGAGGGCTTTTCAAGAACCTCAACATGAGCGACGGGAGTTCGGGGCACGGGAGCCGCCTTGGGTTCTGCCGGGAGACTGTTCTCAACAGGTTCCGCGCCGGGTTGCATGGCCGGGGTTTTGCGCCCGGCCGAAGCCGCAAGGCGATCTTCCTGTTCGGCAAGGCGTTGGCGGGCGAGAAGTTCACGCTCGGCAACGTCGAACTCGTTCATGAGTTCCTCGCGCATTTTCTTCTCTTCCGGCGTCAGGCCACGGCCTTCAGCGTCCGCCTGTGCCTGCAACGCGACAACCTGATTGGTCAGGGACACCATTTGCTCCTGAATTTCCTCAATCGTCTTCGGCACGTCCGCAAAAATGGGGAAATTCCATCCAATGTTGGCCTGAAGCGGAGTCAGGCCGATGCTTGCAATCTGATACATGATTGCTCATCTCCTTTGCTTCAGGCTGCAATAGCCGAAGCGGTTTTGAATTTTTGGCTCCACATTGTCATGTGAGCTATTCGCGCTCGTGCGCGTTTATCCTGATCCGAACAGAGCGAAACAATTTCGTCGCTGCCGGGAAAGGTCTTGGGAGCATTTTTAATAAACTTACTGCGGGAAAAATCGAATTTGACTAACGCCGCCATATCCAGGGTGTTGGTTAATTCATCAACAAACCCGTTTGCATGAGCCTCTTTGCCGGTGAACCATGTTTCTGCGTCCATCCATGCGCCGATCTGTTCCTTGGTGGCTTTGCCCCCGGTTTTTTTTGCGTAGGTCTGAACAAGCACGTCCCGAACAAGATCAAGCTTGTCCGCTGCTTCTCTGAGGTCTTTTGCTTCGCCGAAAACGGCCGTCCATGGGTTGTGGATCATGAAAAAAGCGTTTTCCGCCATACGCACCGTGTCGCCGGATAGAGAAATGATAGACGCGATGGATGCGGCCAACCCTTCAATTTCCACGTCCACAGTGGCCTTATGGGAGCGAAGCATGTTGTAAATGGCAATGCCTTCAAACACGTCTCCACCCGGTGAGTTGACATGCACAGTAATGGTTTCCGCGTCTTTGGCCTTTTTGATTTCTTCGCTAAAATTCTTGGCGCTGATGGTGTCAAGCCAGTAGGAACCTATTTCGCCGTACAGCCAGATTTCAGCGGTTTTCTGTTTCATCAAAATTTTGAGCGCCATTATCTTTCTCGCTTTCCGGAACTTCCCCGGCGTTTTCGATTGTAGTCATGTTGAGCTGCACTAGATGTTTATCGCCGCCGGCAACCGAAGGCATATCTTCAAGTGAACGGACATCGTTTACAGAATAGACACCGTTTTGCAGCATTGACGTGTAATATTGTGCCCTGCTTGCATTGTCACCGCGCAATAAACCGCGTATGTCAAGCTTTGTATAAACGTCTTCTTTCCGTGAACCGAGCAATTTGTAATCAGCCTCGCTTTCCAAAGCCTTGCACCACGGCAGTATTGCGTCGTTTATGACTTCTTGAGATTGATGTTCGATGTTATTGTACGTACTCCTCGAAGTATCCGAAAGCTTATGCGGCGGCAGTCCAAACCATCTGGCTATTTCTTCAACGGTAAACCTGCGCGATTCGATAAATTGCAGGTCTTCAGGCTTAAATGTCAGAGGTGAAAACTTCATCCCTTCTTCAAGCACAATAGGTTTGCCCGCGTTTTTGCTCCCGCCGAACCTGTCTCCGAATTGATCCCGCAAACGAACCACGGCCTCGCCGCTTAATGTTTTGGGATGTTCGAGAACACCGCTGGGAAGCGCGTGATTTTTGTAGAGATTGCTTTCAAACTCCTCAGCCGCGATGCCGCCGCCGATAGAGCGGGCTGCCAACCCGATGATGGAGTAGCCAACTATTCCGTCCGAGCCAATGTTACGGATATGGAAAATTTGGTTGGCGTTGAAATATTGGGTCTGGTTGTGGACGGAGACTTGATAGAAAAGCACTCCGCTATTATCTCTGCGCGGGGTGACGCATGCGGGATGGATGAACCAAAGATGCTTTGGGACATTGCCGTTGGTGAACTCTATTTCGGCGTAGGCATTGCCCCATATCAGGGACGACGAAACCATGAGGCGCATGAACTCGAAAGCGGACATTTCCGGGTTCGGGCGTTTGCGTAGGATTCTATGCACCGCGTCAGAAGTTTTCGGTTCCTGATCGAGGTAAACCCCCCAGGGAAGAATGGCGACGGTATTTGAAATAAAGGCGATGGCCCGGTAAACGGCGGAAAGTGTCATTGCCGTTTCCGGAGTTACGAAAACTCCCGCCGTCCTGAACCACGGGATATAGTTCAGGCCAGGGCTTGGAGACACTATTTTGCGTTGCGCGAAAACACGCTTGAAAAAATTGAACATGCGTCAAGCATAGTTCACAGAAAGAGGCTTGACGCAAGAAGGTTGGTTCCTGTACAGGACTTCACGTTGGAATTAAAAATCTCGACCAGAGGAGAATCGAACCCACCAAGAAAATTTTTTGTGAGTAACCTGTGAGTAAATTGGCCCTGTTTTTTTGCTCTAAATCTAGTAATGGCAACCGCTTATACGTTATATTATAATCCCTCCAGGCGCGCCAAAAAATTCAAGCGGTTATGGGAAATGCTCCCATGACCGCTTCATGATTTCAACCCCCGCACACACAAGGTGTACGACATCCCCTTAAAACCCTCGATCCCGGCCAGCCGTTCTGACCAGGGCCTGTACAGGAGCCAATCCCCGCAGGGATGATCCAAGCTTTGGATACGCATTTTCGCGGTGCGTGTAAAAGACCGGAGAGCTTGCGGGAGTGACGCAGGCGGAGTAAAAGACCTGTGGGGCATCCTCCGAGTTTCAGGACAAGGAGGTGCCGCCTATGGAGCACTTTCTGCTCAACGTCCTGGCCGCTGTCGTGGCTGGCGTTGTGGTGGCGTGGATTGTGAAACGGTTTAACCGCCAAACGTTTCAGGCCCCGGCAGGAGTAGCGTTCCATACCGGGGCCTGAAACTTGTAGATCTCAAACTACAAGGGTATGCCCCAGGGCCGGGGGTGTATCAGCACTTCCGGCCCGCTTGTTTTTTAGATAGCGGTTTCCCCGCCGCCTGTCAAGTCCCTTGCAACGACAGTCCCTTGCAACCCGGCAAGCTCCGCCCGCAGTTCAGCCGCCTCCGCATCCAATGCCGCCAGCTTGTCATGGTCGGCCTGCACGGCCTCGCCGTTGGCGATTGGGGCGAAGCTGTTTTGCTCGATTCGTGCCTCAATGCGCATTGCTGTGTCATTTTTTATAATATATGCCCGCAGCTAGGGCGTTCAGGGCTTCCCGCACAAGCGGCGGTATTGTGGCGTCAGTAAACACGGCGTGCACAGTATGGATTTCCTTTCCCGCCAATTCGCCCGCTGTGGCAAGGCACCACGCGGAAAAACTCTTAGTATCCTGAATAAGGCCGTATTCAGTTTTGTCTGCCAGCGCTAGCGCGGCTTCCAAAAAACCGGCATACCGAGGCTCCAATAGAGTCCGTTCTAAAGCGGCGGCAAACTCTTGGGGGGAACATGCAGTACTGGAAACAGCGCTATACTTTGCGGCCTGCAAAGATATTTTTCTTTCAGCCAGGCGTTGGAAAATATCGCGCGAAGCTATGATATTGTTTTGTTTTCTGATGGCATCAGACACAGCTTTATACGTGGCCTTGGCGATCAACTCGCCCATTTTTGTGTGCCCACCGGTCATGGTTATGCGAGGCCCGCTTCCGGCTACCACAAGGATATTGTCTGTGCCTGTGCCGGTTGCCGCTTTTCCGCTGTAGCTGCTGCGTATATCCAAATCTTCCAATGCGGCGGTTTTGGCTTCCGTTGCCGTGATCATGGCTCTGGTCATGGCTTCTGGCGTAAGCTGACGATTGGTCAAAAGTATGATGTTAATTGTTCCATGCTCTACATAGCGCCCCGTATCAACAGGCGCACGCATAGCATTTCCGCTGACTCCGGCTGTAACAAACGCACCGACTACCATACCGTCAGACTCGGTCTGGGCATATGCCAGCTTGTCCATATCCGCGCCGGTATACAAAAAGGTAGCTGTTTTGGCTTCCAATCCGTAAAGCGCCAAAATACGCGCGTTACTTGCATCCAGCCCCACATGATGCGTTACCGGCCAACTGGGAGGGGAACTGTAATGGTTGCCTGCCGTTGTGATGTTGCTTCGCCATCCATCCAGGCTGGATAAAACCTGTTGCGGCGATTTAAAGCTGATAGTCAGTGTTTTTGCGGGAAAATCGAATACACGGGTTTGTAAAACCGCCGTTTCTGCCACATAGGAAAAAGGTAGCGTTACAGGTCTTTTTGATAGAATGACGTCTTTATACGCTTGCAGATTTTGTTGGGCAAAGGGGTGCGCGTACAATTCGGCAGACAGGCAGAGGCTGAAAAAACCATAGTTTGTCGCGGCCCTGCAGATGAGGTCACTAGGGAACACGAGTACCTTTGCGGATAATCCGCCCCATTCAGGGCCGCTCAGGCGTTCTTTGACCCAGGAAGGATCCAGGTCGCCAACATAGACGTAGTCCGGATTGAATGTCCGCAGTTGATCCGGCTGTATCCGTATTGCCTGGCCGTCAGCGCCGAATTGAGGCGCTACTCCTCCCGCCAGCGCAATGAGCTCATTTTGAAACGAATCGTCACCAGGAACAATCAGCGTATCATCAAGAACAGCCATAATACGCATAACCCGCACAGGTTTTCGCTCACCAATTCTCGCAAGTTTTTCCGTGATCAAACGTTGCGAACTCTCTTCCCGCGTAACGATGCTTTCAGCAATATCAGGCGAATGCAGCACTGCCCCCAGACAACGGATATTGGCCGGGGCATCGGAAAGACGCAGCGTATCCATGTAAAGTATGGAAATTCCCTTTGCCGCAAGCGCTTCCAACGAGCTTTTCTGCATTGGGGCGGCAATGACGAGATCAGGTTGCAGAGCAACAATCCGTTCAACATCCGGTTGAGCAAACCCGCCGACTATCGGCTTATCTTCCAACCCGGCCTGTGCACGGTCATGCAGGGTGATACCCGCCACAGCCTCCGCCTTGCCCAAGGCGGCAAGGATTTCAGAGGCTGTGGGGTATACGGAAACCACACGCCGGGGCACGGTTTCAAAGGATATTTTTTGCCCAAGTGGCGTTGTTACTGTGTATGCGGCCTGAGCGGGAGAACATCCCGCCCATATGAGCAAAAAAGTTACAAACAGTGTGATGGCGCGACGTGTGGTCATATGTCCCCCGTCCTAGTAGTCGTAACGGAAGCCAAGATAGAAAGAGCGTCCCGGCATTGGATAATCTTTTATCAGAGCATAACGCTCATCAAAAATATTCCGTACGGCAGCGTTGACGCTTAAGGTTCCGGCATCCTGCCATTCGTGAATCCGCTGACTCAGGAACAGGTCTGCCGTTGTTTTGCCACCGATTTTAACTACTGGCGAAGGGTACGCGGAACTGTTGAAGTCTCTGACATACTGGTGTCCCATGTATGTAAAACGCAGGTCGGCTTCAAAGCCGAAATCCGGATATTTGAAATTCAGGCCATAGGCTAAATCAAAATCACTGACGTTAAGTACTTTTGTGGTGCCTGCATATATTGCTTCTTCCGTACTTTTTTTGTCGAGTATGTGGGTAAAATTGACATACGGACGCAGTCTGACAGGCCACTCAAAAGCCTCGCCAATATCATAGCTGATATTTCCTTCCAGCCCTTTGAGCCGTATTTTGCCGTCAACATTATAATACTGCGTATCCCAACCCACAGAGCGGGTGATCAATTTATTCTTATACTCAGTCTCAAAATAGGTCAGCCCAAGGTTTAACGATTTATGGGCAATTTCGAATCCGGCGTCATATGTTTTGGCCTCTTCCGGTTTTGCATCTGGATTGGGGAGATATGTGTACATGCCCTTAGAACCCAACACCTCTAAGGGAGAGGGGACACGAAAAGATTCTCCGTAGTTTCCTTTCAATGTGAGCCAGTCAGTGACATGCCAAGCCACGCCGAGTGAAGGCGTTGTCCGGTCCAGATTCTTTTTATCCTCGCCATATTTAAGCCTGTATTCGTCATGGCGCAGGCCGCCGCTGAAAATCAGCGCGTCGTCAAAAAAGGCCAACTTTGCCAGCGCGAACACGCCGATGTTGTTGTAGGAACTTTTTTCTTGCCCATCAAGATAGTAGCTGGCGCGTGAATCGAGGTCGTAGTGCAACCAATCCACACCGCCGGTCAAAGTCAGGAAGCTTTTTTTGAAAGTAAGCTGCCCCTGGCTGCCCTGGTAGTCCGTGTATGTTTTAAAGAGCGATTCCCCCGGCCCCCAAGGCTCGTCAGGGTCGTCAGTCTTGTAGCTGTTTTTGCCAAAAAAATAGCGCCCCTTCCATGACAGTCCAAAATCTTTGTATCCACCTTCATAAAGCAAATCGGCGGAATAATTAGAGCGGTCAGAATACGCTCTGGGCGTCAGATTGTTATAGTAATTAGGGCTGCCCATTTTATCCGCATTCACTCCAAGAACTGTAACGCCTATGCGGTGCTCTTCCAGAAAGTTGAAGCCCACATTTACATTGAATGCAGTGTTGTTATTCAGATCCGTGTTGGGATATCTATGCTCGCCGCCATAGTAGTAATCTCCTGCGGTCATTGAAGATATACCCCCGGAAAAATCAACTGGCCCCTTCTTCCAGGCAATGCTGCCTTGTCCTTTGTACGTTTCCCAACTGCCTATACCGGCCTCGGCGGACGCTGACAAATTTTCCGTTCCTCTTTTGGTAATGACGTTAACCACGCCGCCGACGGCAGAGGTGCCGTATTGCACCGCCGCAGGTCCGCGTATGATTTCAATACGTTCGATATTCACCATGGGGATCATTGAAACATTGTCGGTGCCGATACGGCGTCCATCCACCATGACCAGCACAGATCCCTGCAAATCGTTACCCATGGCGGAACTGCGTATGCCACGGACAGCTATCTGCGAAAGAGCTTGTCCGGGACCGTAGCTGTCTAGCTGAATTCCGTAATTGCGCAGAATGCCGCCCACATCCGGATACTGATTCTTTGTAATTTCTTCCTGCGGTATCACTGTTACGAAAGCGGTGACATCTTTGGCCTTTTCTTCAATCCTGCTGGCCGTAACCACAACAGGTTCCACAGTTTGTACTTCCTGCGCGGCTTGGGCAAAAACAGGCATTACCCCAAGCTGGCAAAAGGATAAGACCAAGGAAACAATAAACTTTTTCACAAAACTACTCCTTTCAGTTGAGGTTGACAGGTAAAACACCGGCTGCGTCAGGCCACATACCATTGCTTTTTGAGAAGGCTCATTGCAGCAAGCCACCGGCCCTGCAGCTTTTGAAAAGCACCCAAAGGAAAAAAGGACCGCCGATGAGAGCGGTAATGATGCCAATGGGCATTTCAGCCGGGGCCATAATGGAACGAGCACAAAGATCGCAAACGACCAGAAAGCAGCCCCCCAGAAAGAAGGCGGCGGGAAGAAGAGTCCGGTGCGTCCAGCCGAGCCATAAGCGGCAGATATGTGGAATCATCATCCCAACAAAACCTATGGGGCCGGTTAATGAGACCACCGTGCCAACGATTATGGATGCAATAACAAAAACATACAGTTTGGCTCTGTTGGTGCGTACCCCACGGCTGGCGGCGAGCTCTTCCCCTGCGGCCAAAAGATCGATTTCCATAGAAAAGTGGCGGATAACAAGCGCGCCGACGATAACGACAAAAGCAAGATCCGGAATGCGGAAAATTTCCAGCCCGGTGAGAGAGCCCATAAGCCAATGCATAATGCGCAGAGAGTCATTCGCGTCGCTAAGGTATTGTGTGAACATGACAAGGCTGGAAAAGAAAAAGTTGATAACAACCCCTGCCAGCAGCATGACGGCGGTGGAAAGACCACCCCTGGCCCGCGTAAGCAGATACACAATGGCCATGGAAAGCAGGCTGCCGCAAAGGGCTGCGCCAAGGGTTCCCATGCTGCCGAGGACAGGGAGAAAAACGCCCAGACGGAAATAGACAGACGCACCCAACGCGGCTCCACTGGAAACTCCCAGGGTAAACGGCGTTGCCAAAGGGTTGCGCAGCAAAGCCTGAAAAACCATGCCGCTTATGGAAAGCCCGGCCCCTGCCAAAAAAGCCACAAGAGTACGCGGAAAGCGCAATCGCCAAAAAACTTCCGCATCAGGGTGCCCGGCAGTCCATATGGATGAGGGCGAAATGGTGCTCATCCCCCAAAAGGGACTGGCTGCGACAATCGCGCCGCAGAACAGTAAAAGACATACAAAAGTATGTGTACGCTTCATACCGCGCTCTTTTATTCTTCCGCCAGCAGTGTCGGCCTGCCGGTTTTGGGGTGCTGAAAACAGGTGAATTGATGGCTGAAAGCGTCTTCAAGGATTTTTCCCCGCAACACCTCCTGCGCTTGGCCGAAGAACAGCTGCTGCCCCTGACGCAAAACCAGAACTTTTCCCTCCATGCACAGCGGATGGTTGAGGTCGTGCGTAACCGTAAGCATGGTTATGCCGTGTTCTCTATTCAAGACGCGGACAAGGCGGTTCAATTCCGCCGTATGTTTGGGATCCAGAAAAGATGCCGGTTCATCCAGCAGTATAATTTCTGTGTCCTGGGCGAGCGCTGCCGCTACAAAAGCCTTTTGCCGTTCGCCTCCGGAAAGACTTGGCAAAGGGCGGGAAGCCAGTTTTTTCATGCCTGTCAGGTCCAGTGCCTTTTCCACGGCATCCAGATCCGTCTTGCGTAAAGCACCACCGGCGGAAAGGTAAGGATAACGGCTAAGCCGCAACAACTCTGCAACGGTGAAAGGCGGAATCCATCCACCGGCTTGGGGAACATAAGAAATAAGCGCGGACAGTGTCCGCTGGTCGTACTCTGACAGCAAACGTCCTTTAAGGTGGATTTCACCACGTGTACTACCGTGTTCATGCACGCGTATTATACATTTCAGCAGTGTGGACTTTCCCGCTCCATTGGGGCCGATCACAGAAAGATATTCCCCTTTTGCAAGCGAGAAAGAGAGGTTCTCAAGGATACAGTTGCCATTAAGCGCAAAAGAAAAGTGTTGTATGCGCAACATGGCTACTCCACTGCTTCCTGTTTTGGGTCGGGATAAAAAGCATGGGAAAGTTTGGTCAGTGTTTGATGAAAACGCGGTCCGGGCACGGTATCCGCTTCATCAGTAAATAAATACAGGCGGTTATTTTTTATTGCCGAAACGGAAGAAAGACTTTGCCAGTCCCGACATACTGCATCCAAATTCTCAGAGGCGGGGATAATATCGATAATGACTTCGGGATTGAGAAAAATGATCGCTTCGCGTGACAGGCGTGGAAAAGGCAACTCGCCCGTATACACATTGTTGCCGCCCGCGGCTCGGATGAGTTCGCTATAAAAGCCATCCTTGCCGACAGCGTTTATTTCCGTGATATATCCAAGCCCCTGATAGGAGTGCATGACAGAAAAAAGCACCCGCTGTTTGGGCTTTTCCCCTGCGCGTGTCTGTGCCGCAGTCAAGCTCTTGTTGATACGCGCAAGGATGGCACGAGCTTCATTGGTGTGTCCCATTGCCTTGCCGAGTTCTTCCATGGTGTTCATGAGCCCGGATACGGATCGGGTATCAAGTGTAAGAACGGGTAATCCCAGGCTTTCAAGGTCTTTTTTATTTTGTATTTTATCCTGCGGCAGGACGACAAGATCAGGCCGTAAGCGGAGTACCGCCTCATGGTTTACTTCGCCAAACCCGGCGACTTGTGGTTTATCGCGTACTTCCGGCGGGTAAGCGCAAAACTGTGTTACTCCCACAATTTTATCACCTATACCGAGGGCATACAGCGTTTCTGTAACGCTTGGAGCAAGCGAGACAATGCGATTTGGAGAGGAAGGAAGCGATGGCACTCTGAGCACGCTCTCAAGCGTGTGATGCGCCCATGCCGCAAGGCAGAAGAGCAGTATCAGAGCAACAGAAAACGGACCTGTTTTCATATGCCGGCTATTGCCCCCAAGCTACGGAAACTTCGCTCAGGTTTTTTTTGATTTTGGGCAAAGCGGCAAGAGCGTGTGGCGTGCCAATCTGTGGCACGTACGGTTCTCGCTTTTGAGTAGGGAAATAGTCCATGAGGCCCCCTAAAAATGTACAGGGCCTCACAGAAAAAAGGGAATAAAAAAACCTCCGCCCTAAACAGGCGGAGGAAACGAATTTATCCCCAAAGAACCGCATGGCAAAGGCCCGTTGCCAAGGGCTCGTCATATAGACGAAATATAAAGCAGGTCTTCCGGCTTCCCAGATTCTTTTCAGCCTTCCCAAGAAAATCTCAGTGGCATACGAGGAAAAGAATTTTTTGTCTGGTGTACGGCGGCGGGTCCGCTCCCGATTTGCACGGGATTCCCTATTAAGCTCTTGCGAGCGCTTTACTGGCTAAAGAATATCAAAAAATGGCACGCTGTCAATCTAACAAGATCGGCAGAATACCAAGCATTATAGTAATAATAAAAGAGTGTTATATTGAATATGTCTTTACGGTGATATCCTCTGACCAGTTTTTTGGGGGCAGCATAAGAATCCTTACATAGAAATTTTAGATGCTTGCTGGATAGTGTCGCCAAATTATAAATAATTTGCCGGCACTATCGAGTGCCTGATTGCAAAAATAACGAACATATTTTTTGGCGGCCGCGAGAGCTTACGCCCGCCGCGAAAGCGTAAGCGCAATTGTTTGCGCTGTTAAACGCCGAAGCGGGCGTAAGCTGGAGAGGGCCGGCAAAACAGGCCCTTATCCTCGGCCGGGGATCAAAAATCACACTGCGCAGAGATACGCATGCCTAGGCGCAGAGATACGGATGCCTAGGCGCAGAGATACGGATGCCCAGGCGCAGAGATACGGATGCCCAGGCGCAGTCCTATTTTTTCTTCTCCAGGTCTATGGCCCGGAAAAAGATCCGGCCCTGGCGGGAAATTTGCAGGAGCACCACGCCGTTTTGTTTGCCGGCGGCGTCGATCATGGCGTCGAGTTCGCCAACGGAATTCAGGGGTTGCTTGTTCGCAGCCAGGAGCACATCACCTTGCTGGATGCCGGCTTGGCCAGCGAGCCCCTGCTCCTCAACGGACACCACGAGCAATCCCGCATTGCTGCTCAGATTGAAGCGGCGCATATCATCCTGGGTTATCGGGCGCACGCCGAGGCCCAGCGTCTGGCCCGCCGTGTCCTGGGGCGCGCCGCCGCCTTTGCCGGCCGCGGCTTGTCCGCGCTCGCGTTCCGCCACAGTCAGTGTGAGTTTTTCCTCTTTGCCGTCCCGCCAAACCGTAATCACGGCCTTGCTGCCGGGCGCGAGCATGGCGACCGTGCGCAGAAGCTGTTCAGTATCCGCGATCTTGTCGTCGTTGACGACGATGATCACATCTCCATCCCGCATTCCGGCTTGGGCGGCCGGCTGTCCGGGCAGTACGCTGTTCACCAGGGCGCCTTTGCTGTCTTTCATGCGCAAGGCCTTGGCCATCGCCGCGTCCACATTCTGAATGGTCACGCCAAGCCAGCCCCGGCTGACCTTCTTGTGTTCCTTCAAATCGTTTATGATACGCTGGGCCATGCTGGAGGGAATGGCAAAGCCTATACCCTGGGCGCGCTGGGCGATAGCCGTGTTGATGCCTACCACCTCGCCTTTCATGTTGAGCAGTGGTCCGCCGCTGTTTCCTCTGTTGATGGAGGCGTCGGTCTGGAGAAAATCGTCATAGGAGCCGGATTGTATGTTTCGGCCTTTGGCGGAAACGATGCCGGCGGTCACCGTATGGTCCAGTCCCAGGGGGCTGCCGATGGCCAGAACCCATTCCCCGACATCCAGGCTCTGGGAATCGCCGAAACTCAGGAAAGGCAAGTCGTTCGCATTGATTTTTATGAGCGCCAGATCGGTCTCGGGGTCCGTGCCGATCACCTCCGCCTTATATTTTGTCTCACTGCGATCTTTAGGATTTAAGTTGACAGTGATGAGATTTGCTCCTTCAACCACGTGATTGTTGGTGACAATATAGCCGTCAGAGGAAATGATGAAACCGGAGCCAAGGGAGTGCGTGGTGCGCGAGCGCGGGCCTCTGTTGTAGAAATCCTCGAAGGGGCCGAAAAAACGTTCCATATCCGGATGACCTCTGAAAAAATCGAAAGGATTGCCGTAAGAGCGTACTTCTTCGGTGCGTTCCGTGCTGACGTTGACAACGGTTGGAATCGCCGCTTTGGCCAGATCACGGAAATCTGCCGCGGGCGCCGCTTTGGCGGCGACCGCCCAGAGGAGTAGCAGGCAAAGACCTGTTGTTGCCGGGAGATGAAGTTTCTTTCCCATGATTGCCTCGTTGCTGAATGTTTTTATGTAAGATAAAGACTCTTTTACACTTGTAAAGGGAGTGGGCCGGATACTGGCGAAAATGCCCCTGTGCTTTTACTGATATATGCGCTAAAAAGTAAACTTTTCAACGCAGGATCGTCAGCTGAAAAGCGTTGTTTTCGGCGGGCTGACGCCGCTTCGCGGCACATCGGCCTTGCGGCCGATGTTTGCTGATTTCTGCGGAAATCAGTATTGTCGCGGCATTTTTCCTCCAGAGCAATTTCACTCTGAATTGCTCTGGAGGCCGCGAGAGCGGACGCCAGCCGCGAAACAGGAGCAGGCGGGCTTTGCCAGCCGTAAGCGGACTGTTTCAAGCGTTAATTGCTCTATTATAAATGAAAGTCTCCGCGAACGCAAACCCGGCGCGACAACCCGGCGCGACAAACCCGGCGCGGTAGACCCGGCGCAGCAACCCTGGCGCGGCAAACCCGGCGCGGTAGACTCGGCGCGACAGAGCCGGCGCGACAAACCCGGCGCGACAAACCCGGCGCGACAGAGCCGGCGCGGCAATCCTGGCGCGGCAATCCTGGCGCGACAGAGCCGGCGCGGCAACCCTGGCGCGACAGAGCCGGCGCGACAAACTCGGCGCATCGGGCGTCTCACTTCGGAGATCCGGTGGACGCGCGGTTTGGGTTGGCATCGGAAACCAGTTTTCGCGGGCGGATTGGGGGTCGACATGAGAGCGCTGCCTTTGCTTTCACTTGCCAAAGCCACGCAGGCCCTGGTTCACGGTGAACTGCTGATTTTTCCCACCGAAACTGTATTCGGACTGGGCGGTGACGCCATGAACGCCAAGGCTGTCGAGGCTGTTTTCCGGGTCAAGCGGCGGCCGGTGCATAAACCCCTGCCTGTTGTGGCAGGTTCGCGATCCCAGCTTGACTGCGCGATTCCGCCTCCGGCGGATGCGGAGGCCAGACTGATGGAACTTTTTTGGCCGGGTCCGCTTTCCATTGTCTGCCGCGCGCGGACTGAGCTTCCCTCCGCGTTGAGCGCCGGAAGCGGCAGGGTGGCGGTGCGGGTTTCGCCTCATCCCGCTGTGCGCGCTCTCTGCCGGGAAAGCGGCCTGGTTCTGGTCGCCACCAGCGCGAACATCAGCGGAAACCCCTCCGCGCGTCGTCTGGGAGAACTGGACGAACGACTGGCCGGAAGAGTGGCGGGCGTTTTTTATTTCCCCCCGGATCCGGCTGGCGGCAAGCCTTCAACTCTTGTGGAAGTCGTTTGCGCGTCAGAGGATGCCGCTTGCGCAGGGGACGGGGCACCGTTCCATGCGGATGCAGGGGTGGGGCAAAATGTTTTGCGGAACCGCCCGCGCTTGCGGATTTTGCGTCGGGGGGCGATTGCCGAAGCAGATTTGCTGGCGGCGGGATTCACTGTAATCACAGAATGATATATAAGGGAACCTCTAAAAATTATGGAATCTCTTACCGTAATCATGACCGTTCGCAACGGTATGCCATACCTTGAAGAGGCGGTAGATTCCATTTTTGCCCAGACTCTGCGGGATTTTAGCTTTTTGATCATAGATAACGCCTCGGAAGACGGCACGCGCGTTTTCCTTGAGCAGGCCGCGATCAGGGCGCACGGCAAAAGGCTTTCGTTGCGTGTTGAACGTCTGCCGGTGAACGCCGGGCGTACCGGCGCTTTAAATCTGGCGCTCGGGCTTGTCGAGACGGAACTGACGGCAGTCATGGACGCTGATGACATAAGCGCCCGGAGCCGCCTGGAACGCCAGACGGAATTTTTGGGCCTTCATCCTGAGGTGGTGCTGCTCGGATCAGACGTGGCTTACATCAATGCGCAGGGGCGGATAGTTGGAGAGGAGCGTTTCCCGGCCACTCACAAGGCATTGCGGGATCATCTGCCCCTGTACAACCCTTTCGCCCATTCCGCCTGCATGTACAGGACCGGCGCCGCGCGCGCGGCAGGCGGCTACGATCCTTCTTTTTTCTATGCCCAGGATATGGCTCTTTGGATAGCCATGCTGCGCGGTGGAGGCCGGGTTGCGAGCCTGGAGGAAAAGCTGGCCTTAATCCGCAAGCACGGCGGGCAGGCTACGCAAAACGCCGACATGGCCGGGGAGCGGGCCTTGGATAACCTCCGTCTCTGCGAAGCTATGCTGGGGCTGCCCGGTCTTGGAACCAGCGCCCGTCAGGCGGCCCTTCTGCGTTTGGCCTGCGCCCGCTACGGCCTGGGCGAAAAAAAATCCGCCCTGAGCCAGGCTCTGGGGGCTGTTGCCGAGGCCCCCCTGCATTTTTTCCTTAATCCCCTGCTTTGGCGCAGGCTGGTTCACTCTCTGCTCCGCTGATGCGGGTGTAGCGTCTTATTCTGATTTCGAATTACAGGTTTTTCAAGCGCTTGTCTGCGCGTTTCTGATTTTTATCTCAAGGGTTATGTCGAATTCCTTTTCCATTTCCGCAAGACGCTGTCGCTTGTTGTTCAACAGGTGCAGGGCCAGGTCCTGTTCAACAGAGAATTCCGCGCTTTTTTCCGCCTTGCTTTGCGCGTTGCGCAAAAGGCGCTGGATGTCGCGCAAGGCATGCTGGCTTTGCCATTCCATGTTCCGGCGTAGACCCGAACCCTTGCAGCAGGGACAGGGTTCCGTGCTGACGGAAATGGCCGAGGAGCCCAGGCGCTGACGCACTATTTCCAGCAGTCCGAAAGAGCTGATCCTGCCCACGTCATAACGCGCCCGGTCCACCTTCATGGCGTTGCGCAAGGTTTTCTCCACCTCGCGCCAGTGGTGTTTGTCGCGCATCTCAATGAAATCGGCCACTATCTGACCGCCTATGTCTCTGAGGCGCAGTTGCAACGGGATCATATGCGCGGCTTCCATGTTGGTGCGAAAGGCCAGATCCTCAAAATTATTTTTCCCGCCGCTGCGTCCGGAATTTATGTCAATGGCGGTCAGGGCTTCGGTGGGGTCTATGACCAGACGGCCGCCGGAGGGAAGAGTCACTTCGCGCGAATGGATCTGATCGAGCTGGCGTTGGATGTTGTACCGTTCAAAAAGACTCGTGCCGGTGTCCTTGTATACGCGCACCAGATTTTTACGCCTGGGGAACAGCGCTTCGGCCACTTCCGTGACCGCGGCGGCGGTGATTTCATCGTCGATGCGGATTTCTCCGATGCTCTCGTTGAGGTAGTCGCGGACGGCGCGCGCAGTCAGGTCCATTTCCTGGTACACCATGACGGGCGCTTTTTCCGTAGTTCCGCGGGTCCGCACTTCTTTCCACGTGCGTTTCAAAAACTGCAAATCGCGCTGCAGGCTTGTTTTGCTTGCGCCCATGCTCACCGTACGCACTATGACCCCAAGGCCCGGACCAGGGTTCAGGCCTTCCAGAAGACCGCGTAAACGGGTGCGTTCGCCTTCGTCCTCGACCTTGCGGGAAACGCCGATTTGCTCACGCCCGGGGGTGAGAACCAAAAATCGCCCCGGCATGGAAAGGTAGGTAGTCAGAAAGGCCCCTTTGTTGCCGGAAGGTTCCTTCACAACCTGCACAAGCACTTCCTGTCCGGCTTTCAGTACTTTCTGGATGGCGGGATATTTCCTGCCTCTTCCTGTTTCATGCGGGGAAACATAATACTCCGGATGGATTTCGTCGATTTGCAGAAAGCCGTTTTTTTGCGCCCCATAGCTTACAAAGGCGGACTGAAGGTTCTGATCGACATTGCTTATCACGCCCTTGTATATGTTCCCCTTTGTCTTGGCCTGATGCAACATCTCCACATAATATTCCTGCACCTGTCCATGCTCGGTGATGACCACCTCAACCTGTTCCCCCGGCAGCACGCTGACGTACATCTTGCGTCCGCCGCGTTTTTTGTCTTCATCTCTTCCCGGCTCCGCCGTATCCTGGTCAGCCTCTTCAACCTTCGCCGGCGTTTCCTCAACCGGCAAATCGTCTCCGTTCGTCTCTGCGGTTGCCACAGGCTCCAGGTCTGTTTCTTCGTTGTCTGCGTCCGGGGTTGTGGGTTCCCGGGCCGCGCCTTCCCCCTCGTTTTCAAGGGCCGGGCGGAGGTTTTTTTTGCGGTTCCGGCCGCCTCGACGTGAGCGTTTGCGTTTGCGTCCCGCTCCGTTCAGCGTCTCATCTTCTTTGGCAGGGAGCCGGTTTTGAATATCGGACGCCTCTTCGACAGTGCGCACGGCGTCTTCATTTCCATGCGTAAGTTCCGAAAGACGCGTGTCATGTGCATCTTCAGAATTTATGCTTGCGGGCGGTTCCGGCTCAGCAGTCTTGTCTTCACCGGCAAAAGACCTGTCCTGCTCGGCCGAAGCCGGGGAATCCGGGCTACTCGCCACGTCTTCCGCGTTTTCAGGTTGAAGTGTAACTTCTGTGTTTTGCGCCAGTGCCGCGACAACAAAGTATGGTACCTGCTCTGCATCCGGCGGCGGAGATTTTTTTCCGGCGTTTTTGCGTCTTGTAGATCCGGATTTGCCGTTTGCCGCGGTTTTTTTCCCGGCGCGCGCCGCTTTTTCTGCAGTCTTGGGTTCTTCGTCCGGAGGGGGAGAAGTTTCCGCCGGAGTTTCCGTTGCCGGGCTTTGTTTTTTTGCCTCCGCTCCGCGTCCGGCACGTTTTTTCTTCTCAGTGGGGGACTCCGGCGGCGTATCGTTTGCGGCGCCTTCGGGAGGTTTACTTTTCTTTGTGCCGGTGGATGTCCGTTTGCGTTTGGGTGCCGGACGGCCGTTGTCGTCAGGCGGGGTGGAACTGTTGTCGTCGATAATTTCGTCTGTTACTGCATCGTTCATAGATTCCTCAAAAATTTGCGTGTACGGCGGATTGTGGCGCCGCTGGGCGGCTGCCGGACAAAATCCGAACCTCATTGACACTCATCACAAAATCGCTTGGCAGTGATTTTGAACAAGATTGCTTCGCCGGAAAATGCGTTTTCCGGCTCGCCTGCAAGCATCTAGCGGCAAGAATATGCGCGGCGGATTCTTGCCTGGCGCGTTAACGCCGGAAGTTGACATGCTCTGGTTTCCATGCGGAAATCCGTAGTGAGATGTCACGCCTGTACTGTCATAACAGGTGCGGGCAAAGCAAAAAAAGTGGTTTTTGCTTTTTTTACGCTGTCTGCGGCGGCGCTTACTCCCTTGCTGGGTTGCGGCCGTTGTCGCTTGCGCGACAGTAGTGCTCCCTGCCCGGAAACGAAAACCTGAGCGGGCGATCCGAGCGCGGAAAAAAGACGGCCGCGAGAGCGCGAAAACGATAATTGCGCGACTCCCGAAAATTTCTGGTGGATGAGAACCTTTTTTGCGGGAAATGGCAAGTTAATATATTGTAAATGTTTCCCCTCGGAGGATCGTCAGCCGAAAACGCGGTTTTCGGCTGACTTGCGCCACTTCGCGGCAGCGGCTGCCGGACCGCTGTTCAGATTTCCATGCGGAAATCTGTAATGCCCTCATTTTTTTTTGCCACCCTTGCTCCGCGCCGGCGGCTTTTTTTTGGTCTTGGGCTTCACAAGCGCCGGCCGGGGCGGGCTGTTCTCTTTGCTTACCTCGAAGCTGGGCATTTTTCCCCCGGCCTCTTTGACGCGCTCTGCTATATTGTCCTTTATCCAGTGATCATCCAGCCATTCCTGCGGGTTGACCTCCACTCCGGCTATGAGAATGCCGAAATGGAGGTGATCTCCACCGGCCATCCCCGTGCTGCCCGTCTTGCCGATAATATCGCCTTTTTTCACCGAATCCCCTGCTTGTACCCTTATCTCGCTCAGATGCGAATACAGGCTTTGCAGGCTGGTTCCGTGGTCTATGACGACCATATTGCCATATATGCCCAAGTATCCGGCAAAAACCACCGTTCCGAAATTCGCGGCCGGCACGTCAGCCTGTTTCACCGAGGCGAGATCAAGCCCCAAGTGCGTCTGCTCGTCGATTTTTTTATCTTCCCAGAAGTAGGTCCGGCGCTCCGCGAAATTCGCCCGCATCGCCGCTCTTGGCAGACGCAGGAATGAGTTTCGCCAGAGAAATTCCGGAGTGGTATTTTTGCCTAATTCCACAAGACGGGCGGCATTTGCTCTGCGTATTGGCCCGTTCACCGCGAGAAAACGTTCCAGGCCGTTCATCTGACCGGGGACCAGGGTTTCAAATTCCAACGCTTTGGAGTCCAGGAAATTTTGCCGGATTACGATAGTATCTGTTTTGAACTGAGCGGGCATGGCGTTTACGCCGAGGTTCTGCAGGGTATAATTTCCCGCCTTGTCCCAGGCGGCCAACTGCGGATTGTAATCTTTCAGTTCCGTATAATACGGAAAGGCGAACAGACAAAAATAATCTCCATTTTCTTGCCTGAAGGCAGGGAAAAAATGTTCGCCAAGCTTTACGCCGGTCTGTTTCACGTCTTTGGACACAGCATAGACGACACAGGCTGAACCGCCTCGGCGTACGCGGATGACGCCTGGTTTTACGGTTATGCGCGGTTTGTCGAGATCCAGACGCAACGGGACCACTATTCTGGTTTTGTTCCCAAATCCGAATCTGCCGAAGGATCTGTCCCCTGCGCTTATTTCCAGTTCGAAAAGTTCATTGTTCTTCAAGCCGGCGCCTGCCAGGGTAAAGTTGAGACGCCGGGTTTTGTCCCCGTCCGAAAATTCTTTGCGCAGCACGGGAATTTCATTGTCATGAAAACGCGCCACGACCTCAATATATTTTATCGGGGATACATCCGAGGCCGTGACGGTTATCGGCAACGTTGCGCTGACGGTGTCTTCTGTATGGGAAATGCCGATTTCCGGGCCGTCGAGATCCTTCGTCAACATAAAGGCAAAGATAATAAAAACGGACAATATGATAATCGTTAAAATAACGGAAAACTTAGCACTTCTGGCCATTTGCGCCTCGTCCCGGAACCATCCGGAGTTGGAACTGTATAAAATAGTTGAATATTGTTTCAGTATTATCTATCATGCCTGCGTGTCGTTCCATTAAATACACGCGCGGCAGCGATGCTGTCCAGAAGAAGAAAACGCGCCGATCACAAGGGTCTGCCGGTACGCTTTCTGCGGCGGCGTGTTAAGGCTTTTATGCGCAAACGGGAATCAACGGAAAACGCTTGCTTTTCCCCGCTCCGGCTGACCCTCGCCGGCACGGTTTTTTCCAAAGTCCAGCTTCTCCATGCCCATGCGCCGCAAGCGGCCTTGGCCGGGCGCTCAAACGTTGGCAAGTCCTCTTTGCTCAACGCCTTGGCCGGCGTCCGAAAACTGGCCAGGGTAAGCGCCGCCCCTGGCAAAACCCGCAGCCTCAATTTTTACCGCATAGGCGAAACCGAGGCCTTCATAGTGGACCTTCCCGGTTACGGCTATGCCAAACGCGCAAACACGGAGAGGAGGAGCTGGGCTGAATTGCTGCAGCACTATCTGCGTTTCTCACCAGGTTTAAAAGTGCTTGTTCTGCTCTTGGACGCGCGTCTGCCGCCGCAAGAATCCGATCTGAAGATGCTCGCTTTCGCTTCCTCGCTGGCCCTGCCCGTGTTGCCCGTTCTGTCAAAGGCCGACAAATGCAACAAAAAAGAACTTTCGGCCTGTCTTGCCGCCTGGCTCCCTCTTGCCGGCAACGCCCCCCTGGTCACTTCGGCGGAAAAGGGCTTCGGTCTTGCCGAACTTGGGGCAACTCTGCAAGAGATCCTGATCCCGCAACCGGTATCGTAACGGCTCCCCAAAGGGGGTACGCGCCGCCGCAGGCGGCGTGAGCACGGCAAAAAAAACCGCGTTTATCTGAGCTTCCTTTACGGTTTGAGACTCCGGTCTTCAGGCCGGATAGCCCGACTCCGCCCTGAAGGGCGAGGTACCCGTTCGGGCGGAAGCTTGGGCGGGGTCCAAACCCCGCCCAAGCGCAAGACGCATGGGCCTGAAGGACCATGCCACCTTCTTGGTCGCCGTGCGATCTTATCGCTTAAAACGAAGCGAATGCGTAGTGTTAAGCGATACATGGCAACAGGTCCCGGCCGCCTATTTGGGTGTCACATTTCCGGTGAGCCTTTTTCCTTCATGTTCACCCGTAAGGGTACGCATGAAGTCCACAATCAGCGCACGGTCCACTGCCGGAATTTCCATGCCGGAAAGATACGTTCCCATAATACGAACCGCCTCGTCCAGAGTTGTAACGAGTCCGTCATGCAAATAGGGTCCGGTCAGTTCGATGTTGCGCAGATTGGGCACCTTGAATTTGTGCAGGTCTTCGGCCTTTTGCGTGAATCCCTTCAAACCCTCGTCCGAGCCTAAGGGACCGCCGCGATCCTTGAAATAATCCTTTTTCAGGTCCATGTATTCAAAGGATTGTCCCCCCAGGCTCTTGCCCACATGGCAGGATGAACAGCGATAGGCTTTGAAACGCTGATATCCGTTTGCTTCGTCTTTGGTGATGGCGTCCTTCTTGCCTTTGAGCCACTGATCAAAGCGGCTGTCGGGAGTAAGCAACGTCTTTTCGTATTCGGCGATGGCATCTGTAATGGAGGCGCCGCTCCAGCCCGCCGGGTACACAGCCTTGAATTCCTCGCTCAGGGTCTGATCCTGGTTCAGTTTGCCTATGATCTCATCCCAGTCCTTGCTGGCCATTTCAATGGGATTGAATGGAGGACCTCCGGCCTGTTCCTGCAAGTCCGCCGCCCGGCCGTTCCAGAACTGGCTCATGTTGAATACGGCGTTGAACACTGTGGGAGCGTTTATATCTCCAAATTGCTGGCGCACGCCTTCAGAGAAACGCTGGTTGTCCGTTCCCGCCTTGTCCAGATGATGACAGCCGGCACAGGACAGGGTGTTGTCGCCGGAGAGGCGCTTGTCATTAAAGAGTTTTTTCCCTACAGCCACTTTTTTCGCATCGGTGGGCAGGGAATCGGGCAAAGGCTGAACAGGTTCGTTGGCCAGCTCCTTGACTGCCGTGCCTGTGGCGTAATGTTGGGCGCGGAAGGAGGCTACCCAGAGTAAAATTTCTTTTCTTTCGTCCGAGGATACCCTGCTTCCCCAATGTACGGCGGTAAATTTCGCAGGCGGCATGGTTTCGTTGAATGTCACCCATTCCATTTTGGCCAATGTCGGCTCGCTGACCGGCTTGTTCAGCCTGGACGGTCCGAACTCTTCATTCAGGTCCATGGCCCGCAAACCGTCGCGATAATCTTTTTCGATGATCTCCCGGATACCAGGTATGGCGGCGTAAAACGGCAACTCATAGTCGCGGGTATGGCAGGCCGCGCATTTATCTTGAATAACCTGGGCGATCTTTGAAAATTTTGTCAGAGGCGGGGGACCGGAGCGGGAAGAAGCGGCGGCATCGCCCTCGCCCAAACCATGTGCCCCAAGCGTGGCGGCAAGTATTCCAGCCGCGACAAAAAGAGTTTTCCTCGTAAGCATGCAGCCTCCTTTCATTTACAGTTGACTACAAACAATCTCAAATCAATCCGGGGGTTGGTTATGAGACGTCTTTTCAGCGCCGGCATGGGCGGAGCTTTCAAGCCTGACCAATACGGCGCACGCCCAGCCTGGATGAAATTCGCGCCCCAGGTCACAAATACCGCGGGTTGCTGTCGCGTCAGGCGACAATAGCCGCAACCACGCCAGTTACGCAATTTCCCGCCATGCCGAAACGACACGCAGTATCACATAAAAAAATATTTTTTTCTTAAAGTCAAGAGACATGCCCGCAATTGTTGTCAACAGGAAGGCAACTTCCTGGTTGACACAAAGGCCGGCCTGAATTAGAGCAATTTCACTTTGAAATTGCTCTGGCGGCCGCGAGAGCGGACGCCCGCCGCGAAGGCGTAAGCGCAATTTATTTGCGCTGTTAAACGCCGAAGCGGGCGTAAGCTGGAGAGGGCCGGGTGCATCGTCTCAAAAGTAAAATGCTGTAGAAGCCACCACCGTCTAATTGATTTGAGATGAGGTATGGCAGACTGTCAGGCTGTGGCGTAGCTTGGAAGCGTACCTGAATGGAGTGTTGTCTCCCACCTCTTACCAGAAGCCAAATAGGCCTCAGAGTGAGAAGGAATTTTTACGAATTGTCGGGATGTAGCGCAGCCTGGTAGCGCACCTGAATGGGGTTCAGGGGGCCGGAGGTTCAAATCCTCTCATCCCGACCAG
>JAISZH010000172.1 GCA_031269345.1 Desulfovibrio sp.
GCTGTGTATGGCGTAACCGCCTAGCACAGAACCGAGTACCACGATGAAACCGATCAGGACAAACAACTTGCGCTTCCTTTTACCGATATGCGCATTATGATATATGCGTTAGCAAGTAATTTTTTTAACGCAGGGTCGTTAGAGCAATTGACGCTTGAAACAGTTCGTTTACGGCGGGCAAAGCCCGCCTGCTCCTGTTTCGCGGCAAGGATTTGCACGCAAATCCTTGCAGAGCAGTTCAGTCGTTTCATTCGTGAACTGCTCTTCAGCATGGTACTTTTGAGATGATGCACCCGGCCCTCTCCAGTTTACGCCCGCTTCGGCGTTTAACAGCGCAAATAAATTGCGCTTACGCCTTCGCGGCGGGCGTCCGCTCTCGCGGCCGCCAGGGCAATTTCACAGTGAAATTGCCCTGGAGAAAATTGAAACAGGAAGGCCCGTGCTCACAGATCGCGCACTACGAGGGCGGGTTCGATATCAGCCGCCCGAAGCGCCGGATACAAGGCCGCGGCAAGCGATAAAAAAATTCCTGCGGCAAGGGCAATTACGAAATGCTCGGCACGCACTTCGCATACTGTTCCTCCGGACAACTGCTGGGCGAAAATAGCGTCAACCCCAACGGCCACGCATTGCGCGGTACCCCAGGCCGCCAGGGTGCCGAACAGACTGGTGAGCAGCACCTGCTGCAGGGGATAGGAAAGAAGCGCCGGGCGGGAAAACCCAAGCAGACGCAGCATGCCGAGCATTTTCTCCTTACGTCGGACGGCGGCAAGCGAGGAACTCATGGTAAAAGCGACAAAACCAGTGCCTACAGCCAGGGCTATGATCAGCAGAAGCTGGGTCAGGGCCTGATTTATTTTTCGGATGTCCGCTATATCTTTCGCCTTTGTTATAACTTCAATGTTCTTGTCATGCAGAAATTTATCCAAGGCCTCCACATCTTCCAAAGTTTTCGCATACAGGCGAAAAGATTCATAGCGCCTTGCCCCTTCCGGGCGGGGATCGCCGCTGAAATTTCTGCGGGGGACAGCGACATAATCACGGTAATCCTGAATGTCTTCCAATACGGAAAGAAGACAGAAGGCCGTATCAGAAGCAATGGCCTCAGCAGGAAGAATTCCTGTGACCGTGGCATTAAATACCCGCATTTCCAGGCTTCCGTCCGGACGCTTGCGCCCGAGACGCCCTTGCAGGATATCCCCTGCTCCAGCGGCAAGTTTTCTGGCGGCTCCGGCTGAAAGCACCGCCTCCGCTCCGGGAAGCGTATCCTCCGGTACAGGCCGTTTGAAGCGCTCAAGCAGAGGATCTCCTTGCGCCGTTGGTTCAAGGGTCAGGGGGACAAAGTCGCCGTTTTTGCTTACAAACTGCATTTCAGCGGCGACATCGCGGGTGCGGGCTATGACGAAGCGCACATCGGGGCGCGCGCGCAGTTGGGAAAAAAGCCCATCAGAATAGCCGCCGCCGGCGCTTCCGGAGGGAATGATGATCAAGGCTGTGGGATCTTGCAGAAGGTTGGTGCGCAACGTTTCCACCAAACCCGCCCGCACACCGTAGAGAACCAGAAGCGGGGCCAGCATACTGGCCAAGGCCAGCACGGCGCACAGGGAAAGGGCGCGTTCGTGCCACCAGTCGCGGCTTGCCAGTCTGATTATGAGCGGAAAGCCGCGCATCAGATCCTCCGCCTGTCGTCTATGCCGGCATAAACACAGCCATCGTCACCGGCCTCCACCTCGATCCGTACTTCGCGCAGGCCTTCTTTGCGTACCAGAGCCAGATCATGGCTGACCATGACCAAAGACGCCCCGAGGTTTGTCACTGCGTTGCGGAAAAGCTCCATGACGACTTCGGCATGCACCGGGTCCAATGCGGCTGTGGGCTCATCCGCAAGAACCAGCATGGGCTGGGCCGCCAGCGCCCGCCCAATGGCCGCCCTTTGCCTTTCCCCCACCGAAAGCGTGGACGGCATGGACTTAAGTAGCGCGCTTATGCCGAGTTGCACGGCCAGAGCGCGTACGTTTTCTTTTATGAAGCCTTCCGGACGGCCCTGCATGCGCGCCGTAAGGCCCATGTTCTCCTCGACAGTGAGATAGGGAAGCAACCCTCCTGTCTGCAGGACATAGCCCATATGCTCAAGGCGCAAGGCGGCCATGCGGTCCATGTCGCCGCAACGCCAAAGGGCCCCCACGTCTACGGACTCTGCCAAGGTGTTAAGGGTGCAGACTTCAGCCTCATCCGGGCGTAGAACCATTCCGAGCAGATCCAAGGCCGTGCTCTTGCCGCTTCCGCTTGCGCCCGTCAGTGCGATCTGTTCACCGCGGGCAATGCGCAGGCTATGGATATGCAAAACGTAACCTGCACCCTGCCTGCGCTTTTTGCGGACATTCTCCACGGCAAAAATTATTTCGTCCATCCGGTGCGTGTACCTGTCAGGGGAGCATATCCAGCGGGATCCTGTAGACCCATTCGTCGCGGTTCGGAGAGCCGAAACCTTCCCAGTTTGTGTTGTCCCGGTCATATTCCTCATAGAGTTTGATGCGCGCTTCCAGATGATTCAATATGCTTTTCTGTTCGCCCGTGCTTTTCTGGTACCATTCTTCTTCAGTAAGATTCATGATCGCGCTTTTGTACGGCAAGCCTTCAAGGAACTCGCCCATCACGCCGGTCTGGGTGAGATTTTTTCCGGGAGAACCCGTAAATGCGTTCGGATCGCGCGTCATTTGCGCGGCTGCGGAGAGAATGCTCTGAAAGAAATTTTTGGAGTCGTCCTTGAGAAATGACTGTTGCGCGTTTTCAAAAATGGCTATTACTTGCCTGCGCAACAGGCTGAGCTGGGTCTTTGTCACCAGAAGCGCGGGCTGAACGGCTATTACCGGCTGTCCCTGAGGATCCCGCGCGAGCCTTTCCAAATCCGCGTCCGCCACCCAGGCCTTTACCACGGAAGGGGCGCGGGTTCCTTCCTTGGTGCCCAGAAACTGCAACTGTATGGCATAGCCGGTGCTTTCCGCGATGCGCCGCGCCTCTTCCTCAGGAGAAAGTCCGACTTTTTTGCTGGAGGGGTCCGGGGCGGCAAGCAGCTTTCCTTGGGCCGTGGCGGTCACCAGATCATTGTAGCCTTTGGCCAGGCGTCTGCCTACGGCGTCGAAAGCAGCGGCGCCTTTAGCCGAAGTGCTTGCTTCAACCGCAATGTAGCTGGACAGGTTGTCGGCCTGACGTGAAAGCTCCCGATAGGCCTTTTCCGCGGAAGCGTGGTTTCGCGCCCCGGCCGGGGTCTTCAGATGCACGACCGTGATGTATATCCTGTTGCTTTTGATATAATCGGCCAATACAGCGGGACTCATTTTCGTGCTGGAGTTCGGGTCTCCCTCGCGCAAGGGACCGGCGTCCGACACCAACAGCATAATCCGCGACCCGTAATTGGACCAGTCCAGCCTGTCCACGGCCTCTTTGACCCCGGCAAAGGCATCTTCGTCAAAAGCATGCGAGGAAACCGTGGCTTCTTCAACTTGAGACAAAGCATCTTCCAGTTCCCTGCGCTGTTTGACGGTCTTGAAATCGCAGACAACCTTCGCCGTATATTGCAGACCCGGCGCACGCTGCACGCTGCTGCGAAAGGCCACCACGGCAAAGGCTATCTTGTCTCCGTTGGGGTTTTTTTCCAACTCGTCATATATGCCCCGCACCTGTTTGAGTGTCTGATCTATATAGGGTTTCATGGAAATGGTGGTATCGATGACAAAGACGAACCCGGAGCGCAGCTCGGTCCCTGAGGTGGATGAAGTTTTGCCGCCCTCGCCGACTCCGCCGATGCCGGGGTCTATGGATGCCACTTCCAAAAGTTTGGTCCGATCTTCAAAAGAGTTATCGACATTCAGCACAGGAAGGAGATAAAAATTTTTCTCCGACACGGCCGTATCCGGCGGTTCTACAGCCACGACCGGGAAACCGGCCGGCAGGGGGCCTTTTTCGGAGGCGATTTTCACGTATTCGCGTATCTTCTCCCCCAGATTCTCATCCACGCAGGTAGTTTCAAGGGCTTCATGATCTTTGAAAAACAGCACGGGAGTACGTCCCATGCGGCTGGTGAACAGCATGGTGATGGCCTGTTTCCAGAAGGTCGTTTTGTCGGCGTCAAGCCATCCGTCAATCTTGTTGTCAGAAACTCCGACCTGGATGCGCTTGTCTTTGCGTCCGTAGACATAAAAGGCGGTAAAGGTCTTGACCTTGTCGCTGACCACTTTAGCCTGGACCTCCGGTCCACTGAACAATTTCGCGCCCGGGTGCGAGACTACGCGCTGGTAGATGCTTTTTTTCCCTTCCAACAGCAGGGGGCGAATGGTCTGCGCGTTCGCGAGGTCACAAATGAATGGCGCCGAGGCAAAGATATACAACCCGGCGATCAGGACGCTTATGGTGCAGAGGTGTGTGTGACGCATGGCTTTCCCCGACTGATTGCTTTAGCATTTTACTTTTGAGATGGTGCACCCGGCCCTCTCCAGCTAACGCCCGCTTCGGCGTTTAACACCGCAAACAAATTGCGCTTAAGCCTTCGCGGCGGGCGTCCGCTCTGGCGGACACCTGAGCAATTTCAAAGTGAAATTACTCTGGAGCAATTAACGCTTGCAACAGTTCGCTTACGGCGGGCAAAGCCAGCCTGCTCCTGTTTCACGGCAAAGATTTGCCAGCAAATCCTTGCCGAGCAGTTCACCCGTCTCATTCATGAACTGCTCTGGCGGAACGAAAAGTGACGTGTTTCATCTGGTTTTGCCCGCCGCGTTTTCCCTGGCTATCTCCTCTATCCAGCGCAAAGCCTGAGCATTTCCCTTGGCCGCTTCGTCTTCCAGCCATTTTTTCAAGGCCTCCAGAGCCCGGACGGTCTCCGGCCGTTCCCCGGCGACCTTCGCGTAATAAGACCAAGCCTCGCTGCCGTTTTTGGGAATACTGCCCCATGCGGGCGCAACCGGATCGACAATAGCCGCCAGGGATAACAATGCCTCAACATCACCCTGCCGGGAGGCAAAATAAAATAGGCGGTAAACGGCATCAAGTGTGTCGGCTTCTTTTCCTTCCGGAGAGGCGAGCAAAGTTCTGGACAATTCCATGGCACCTTTTGCATCGGGGGTTCCGCCGAGATAGAACCGGGTTTTTTCACGGGCCGAAAGTACCGGCTCCGAAGTGGCCCGCGGCGCTTCCTGTGGGATTTCTTGCGCGCCACCCTGCTTTACCGCCTCGGTTTTCACCTCTTCAGCCGTCCCTTTACCTGCTTCCGCCGCCGTTTGCCCGGGAGCTTTATCCGGTTCCGCGACTTTTTCCGGCTCGCTCTTTTGTTCGGCGACAGGGGCTGCGGCATCGATATTTTGCCGCATGTACCACCAGACCCCACCTGCGGCCAGCAAAGCCAGTATGAGAAAACCAACCGCCAAGGGCAAAATTTTGTTAGGTTTTGCCAAAACCGTTTCCGCTGCGGGTTCCAGCGTCTCTTCCGGGGCCGGTTCAGGTTCAGGCGCCGCTTTGGGTTCATCTCTGGGCGCATTGAGCTGAAGCGCTCCGGACGCAGCACTCAGACTACGGTAAACAGAGGTGATGGAAAAAGAGGTTTTCTGGGCGGCCAAGCCATCCGCATAGAGGGTGAGGCGGTAGTTTTCGTTTTCGTCCAGGCAGTCGACAATCGCCGGCCCGACATGCAAAACAACACCGGTATCGTCTCTTTCCTGGCTGTCAGGCTTATGTTTTTCCTCGGCGCTCTGCCATCCCGACAGTCCCAGAAAGGTCATGTCCGAAGCCCGGCACAGGCTGAATGAGTATGGGGCCGCCGGATCGGAAAGCTCCGTGCAGTAAAAACCGGCATAGCCGCGTCCACGCCTTTCATCGTTCTTGAATTGTGTTTTCATTTCCTGCCATCAGTACCGGTATAGTCAATATGTTTATTGATACCCGCAATGAAAAGTAAACTTTTCCCTGCGGGGATCGTCAGCCGAAAACGCGGTTTTGGGCTGACTTGCGCCGCTTCGCGGCGACAGCGGCTGCCGGGCCGCTGTTCAGATTTCCATGCGGAAATCTGTAATTATGTTGCCAAGCTTTGTGTTTTGCTCGCGATCAAAAAGCCGTGTTCCGTCAAAATCCACGTTGTCCAGCATCAGGGTATAAAGCGCCCGCATCCAGTCCATGCACCAGGTTTTTTCAAAGGGAGGCTGAAGTTCCGGCAGTTCTGGAAAACCGCCTTTTACCGGCGGCGGCGGTTCAAAAAGGACATATTGCTTCCCGAGCATGGTGATCGTGCGCCGATCCGCATCAAGAAGACGCGGGTTAAAGCCAAACCAGATCAGATAGGCGTTCAGCATTGCGCCGGCGCGCGCTACCTGTTGCCAGACGATACGCTCTTTTGACGTGTTGGCATAGGCGGCGGCTTCTTCCAGGGCTTTTTCCATTTCCTCGGCAATGCCCAGTCGGGCCACACCGACGCTGAGTTCGCTGACGAATTTGGAAAGTTCTCTGGCACTGACCCCGTAGCGCTGCTGTACGCGAGGATCGTCGGAGAAGGCGCGTAACTTGTCGCACCAGGAACTGACGATTAAATCCGTGAAATACGCCGCTTCGCTTAAATGCTTAGCAAGCGGGCGGGTTTCCTTCTCCGTCTCCGGCAAAGCGGTCACGGCATCCTCGCCGAAAAGCTCTGCAAAGGCATCGGCGGCATTAACGCTGCCTCCTATGCTCACCTGCTTTGTCTCGGCATTCGTCCCGTCCACCGCAAGGAAGCGGCGCCGGGCCTCAAAGTACAAGTCGTACAAATCCTGGTCGCGGGCGGTGAGCCGGCTCAAAAATTCACCTACCAGCTGGTTTTGCAAAAGACGGGAAAAACTTGCCAGTAACCCGCGGGCGAATTGTTCTTTTTGACGGCGTTCTTCCTCCTTGTCGTCCGTCCTGTAAAAGGCGCCAAGACGCAGGGCCAACTTCGCGCAACGTTCGCGCAACGCGGTCGTAATCTGCGTTTTTTTGATTTCCGGGTTGCACAATGGGCGCAGAGTATCCCGAATGAGGGTTATGCCACCGTCATTCAAACGCATGGCAGCTTCCCAGGAAACTTCTGGATTTTGGAAATGTCGGGCGACGAGAGGACTTTTCAAAAAGGCGATCCGCAACGCATCCACCAGATTCTGAGCGTCTTTGCGAATGCCGGTTTCCCGGTTGTTGTCGTCGTAGTCAAGGGCCGTCTTGAATTTAAAGTTCGGGTTGCGCAATAAAAACAAGTTGTCGAAGGCTTTTTCCCCATCCCAGTTTCCCGGCCAGTCATGCTGCTTGCCGAAAAAATCCAGAAGCGACGCGTGCAACCGGTTGTCCCAACGCGCTTCCACAGAAGGCGCTCCGGCTTTGTCCTCAAATTCCATGTCGAATTTTGTGAGTATGAAAAAAAGGGAGGAAGCTTTGTTTCTGCGTGACTCTGGCGATTCCCCGTGCGTGGAAATTATCCATTCATTGATAACTCCGGGCAGGTCCTGCACCTCCTGATTGCTCGGACCAATGCACAAAAGCATGCCCGTCAATTCTTTTTCCGCACAATAACGCTGGAAGAGATAGGCTACTTTTCCCCTGAGAAAAAGTTCTTTGAGCATGCCGGGTTTCTCAAGTTCCTTGCGCACCTCCGTGAATTTGTAGCGAGATCGATAGCCTGGGAAATCAAGGAGATCGGTGTAATCAAAATAATCGTCCGGCTTTTCCTTCATGACGATTGCAAGTTCTGCCGTAAGGGCTGTAACAACCGCTCTCGGCAGGGAAACTTCCGGTCCCGGGGCCGAACGGATCTGCAAAAGCGGACTATCGGCCACCTCGCCTAGACCCTCAAGCATTGCAACGTCAATGATGCTGCTGGTTCTGGGAATAAGCGCGTCAATTCTGCAAAAAGCCTCGGAGGCATGGGCCAGTTTTTCCAAACCCTGCGTAAGAAGACGCAACAGCTCGGTAAACTGGGGGATCTGATCCCAGATGACGCTGTATAAGTCGATACGGCCTTCGAGATTCAGCTTCTGACCGATTTCCAGAGCGGTGGGCCAAAAGGAGCGTTCCAGTTCTTGTACGCGGGGTTTGGCCTGGAAATCCTTTATAAGGTATTCGCGCAAATCTTCCAGGGCATCCAGATCGATGTGCGGCGAGCCTCTGCCCTGCCGCGCGCGCAGACTGTTCAACACGTCCGCGACGGCTTTCGCGTCCGGCACTTCCCGGTGTTCACAATCGGCGTAGTAGGTATTGGCGATAATCTTTACCAGATCCGTTTCCGTGAGCAGCCTGATTTGCACGGGAAAACCTTCCGGAAGCATATCAGGTCTGGTCATGGTAAAACGGGTCACAAGGCCGGTAGATTCCTTGCCTCCCTCCGGATTGACCTCACTGATGAAATCATGTCCCTTGTCCGCGAAAACAGCCGTGAGTCCCCCCGTCTTGTCCCTGGCAAGCGCGGAGATAAGGTAGGATTTCCCCGCCTGGCTCGGCCCGAAAACCCCGGCGCACATCTTGCGTTGCGCTGCCCGCGCGCATTGCAGAAAGGCGCGTTTTGACTTGCGCAATTCAAGCTGCAAGCCGCTTGTTTCGCTCCTGACCACATCCGCGTTGCTTTGCGACCAAAGCAGGGCCTCTTCAGCGGCGTTGGCAAGGGCGAGGCAATGTTCGCCAAGTGTCTGTGCTGTCATGGCACATGCGCTCCATCAAAAAATAATTCCCGTATCCAGCCACATACCCTCATCCAAAGGCAGGGTCTGGAGACGCATCTCCACATCTTTGCTTCGCACAGGAGAATCATAGCGGTCAGTGACTTCCTCGATCCTGAATTCACCTTCATCTCTTTCCGTGCCCTCAGCCACAATCCCAAGCTCGTCTTCCTCAATCTCGCGCAAGGTCAGACTCAGGCGAACCGTGTACGGAGTCTTTCCGGATGAGGCGCGACGCGCGTCTTCATCCGCAAAATCCAGCACATAGAAACGGGTGGTCGTCCAACGTTCCACATCCAGTTGACGAAATCCAACAGTAATGGTGTTGGAAAAGGATATTTCCCTGGTATAGGTTTTTTCTTCTTTGGCTTTCACGTCTACTTCAAACCAGACTTTGGGTTTTTTAATCTGGCCGTTATAGTCCATCTCGCCGATGAAACGCGCTGTCGACTGGGGGACAATGCCTGAGGGATCAAAGGAGAATCCTTCCAGGTGGCCTTCCGCCAGTGAACATAAGATTCCTCCGACCACGACGGTGGTCTTGGGGTCGGTAATCACTCCGGACATGTCGGCAAATGGATACCAGGATCCGACCCTGTAGCTGCTCATCGGGATGATCCGGTCCGGCGGCAGGGGCAGCTTGGCAAACACGGCGGAAACAATGCCACGCCAGCGGCTGGGATGGCCGGTGAGCAAGAGGACATCGCAATCGTAGCGTTGTATGACTTCGCACAGATTGGACAGCGCCCCGCCCATGACTTCGCGGATTACGACGTCAAGATTCTTCGGCGTTACGCGGATCGCCGTGTCAAGAACCGTGAACGACGCATCGCCGCAGGCCTTGCGGCAAGCTTCGTCAAGGTAGTTCAAAGCGGCCTGACCTGGCATCCTGCAAAGATCGAAGGGGCGCCCCGGAATATCCGCGGCTGGCGCCGCGCTCTCAAAAAAATCTCGCATAACATAGGTGACCCCGGCTTCCTCCGCGGCATCTGACATGCTCTCATAGGCCTTAAGAATGCACAGGGCCGCGGGCATAAGGAACTGGCGGACGCATTGGGCGCGGCGGTTGCGGCTTTCTTGCGAGTTGTCCATCACGTCACGCCCGAAAAGGGCCGTGACCAGTTTTTCGCCGTGCGTAGCGCCGGCATCGCTCAAAGCGGCGCTGACGGCAGGAAGGACTGTTGAGCGGATGACCTCGCGCAAGATATCGTCCCCAGCGATATTGAAGCCGTCGCGCAACTCCAGGTGCGGCCGCATGCGCGCTGAAGACCCTACATCGCTCACCAGTTCAAAGGTAGTAACGGACAAATCCGTGGTGCCGCCGCCTATGTCTATGGCCGCCACGCGCATGCAGGGTCTGCCGGAGTAATCGAAACGCTCCAACCCTGCGGTTTTGCAGAAAATATATGCGTCACCCTGAAATTTTTTAGTTATCTCATTATAGATATAAACAAGTTGCGTGCAGGTAGCCTCGTCCCAGTTGCAGCGTACTCTGGGGCTCAGGCGATAGTCCGTGCCAAGCGCGCGTCTTTTATGATCCTGGATGTAGTAATCATTCCAGCCCAGCACTTCCCACAAAACCCGCACCGCCCAGTTCACCCAGCGGCGGTATATGCGCTGTTCCGCTATGGGCATGCCCGCGGGAACAGTGAATATAACCTGACGCAGCCGCCTCGGCACATTCGGCAGCTCGCGCCGCGCCCTTTGCCCGGGGGAGTTGATGGTCATAAGCGCCTGCTGCAACACTTCCACCAGTAAAAACATCATCAGGGACGAGCGGGTGAACTTGGAATCAAAGGCGATATCCCGGTCTTGTCCTTTAAGCGCGGGGTGATTGCGGAAGATGCGATCGTCCATGCAACACAGAGGGGTACCGCTTTGGTTGAGCAGTCTGGGCAAAGGTCCGCGGGTGACTCTGGGTTCAAGCCCGCCGCGCATATTATAGCGCCAGCCTGTGGACCAGTCGCGCTCGTCCCAAAGATAGCGCTTGGGACTGGAAATGCCGGTGATGCCCTCAGCGCACAGGGCCAAAGTGGAAAGGCGCGCCGCTTCCGGTCCTATGCGTACCGGAGAAGGCCAAACAAAGGCCGGCGTGTTCCGCCCGGACCTGCGGCTTAAATTGTCGTCGCCGAAATCGGCCTCGGAAAATTCCACGCGCGTTTCAAAAGGCTCCATGTAAACATATTCCGGGCGATCCAGATCCCGCAGTTGCAACAGATAGCTGTCATTGAGATTCGTGCTCCGTTGGGTACGGGTTTCGACGAGAATGCCTGTAGTGCGCGAATTGCCGATGTCAAGCACCAAATCCACGTCAATCGGGGCTTCCGCCGGCTTCACGACCTGCACGGTGATGTTGTTTATGGCCTTGCCCACCACGGCCAGCATGGTCAGGTAGCTAGCCAGGTATTCAAGTTCTTTTTCTTCCTCATCCCGGTTTTTGCGCCGCGAAAGATATTGGTTCCAGGCATTTTTCAGCCATTCATCCACCCATCCCTGATTTAAAAACCAGGCGTTGTCTCTTGTTTTAACGGCCAGCCCATAGTTGGCGTGGGCGTCGACATCCCGGTGGGAAACCGCAAAATAGACCTCCGAGTCAGCCGGAGGTTCTTCAACCGTCAGATCAAAAGCCAAAACCAGGCGCAGTTCTTCCGGATGCTCGACATTGCGCACAATGCGCAGGCGGGACCAGTTGGAGGGACCGCACTCGTAATGCCAGCCGCCGTCTTCCCATTTCTGATCGCGTATACGCAAAAATGGCAGGGGCAGCCATTTCTCCAGCCAGGGTTCGACGCATTGCCGGGCATAGAGTTCAAAAACCCCCTGCCGGACAACCTCGCCGCTTATTTCATCCAGCATTGCTCCGTCTTCACGCTCAACCAGGCAGCACAGCACCTGTTTGCCGGCGTGCGCGCCGATGCCGGGTTTTTCCTGAAAATAACGCACTTCCTTGGCAATCGCTTCCATGTTGAAGACGAAATCCAGGATTTGGGGCGTGGCTTCAGGAATCAGGCTGACTATCTGAGGATATTTCGGGATGGAATACATTGCCTCTCCGTGCCCGGAACAAAGCGCGGCCGCACTTCTTCCGGCGCAACAATCATACTCAAAAGCACCTTGCGGGTGATTCTGCGATGGGTCCAGACGACCGCCCTACTCTCGCACAAAACGAATGGAATACGACTGTGAAGGCTTCCCCCTGATGTCTTTAAATACCCAGGAGCAGGGGGTCTGTTGCCCTTCCCCCTTGCACAACATTTCGGACGCGCCCCACTTAACGCCTTTGGAGCAGAACATCTCCTCGGATCGCATCTGGAGCACCCCGCCGCTGTTCACCACAGCCTGTGTGGCGCCCACGCATTCCCCGGCGGATTTCGGATCCAGTATGAACCGTTTGCCTTTGCCGTTTTTGTCAAAGCAAAACCGTTCCGTGATTATGCGTTTGCTGGAGTATTCCGGCCTGGTACCGACCCAGCACCCCTCAAGAAAATCCATTGAGCCGGTCCTTGCGGCGTCAGGCGGAATTTTCAGGGGCTCGCCTTTCCGGGGCTTTTCTTTTTTTTCAGCTTGTTTTTCAGGTGGTTTCGCCGCCTGAGGCTCCTTTTTTTCCGGAGGCGCTTCGGCCTGCTTGTCTTTCTTTTGCGGGTCTTCCGTCTTCGGCAGAAAATCCGCCGGCGTCAGAACGGTCGTGCCGTTTTTGGTCTGTGGCGCCACAATGGTCTCTGGGCGTTCCGGTGTTTGGGGGACCTCCTTGACAGGTTCCTTTGCGTCCGGCCTTTGTTCCGGTAAGACAATAACCCTGTCGGGAAGATCCGGAACCTTGGGCAAAACCGGCGTTTCAGGCGGCTTACCGATTTTTGCGGGCGAGACGCCATCTGGGTCCCTTTGCCCGGGTATCACCACTTCCGGGACCGATCCTTCCGGGGTTTGCGGAACGGTATAATCCGGCCTTTTTTGATCGGGCAAAACCGGTACCACTACGACTCCGCCGCCGCCGCCGCCGGGAGAGGTAACCCGCCCGTCCGGGGTTTTGGGGATGATTGTGACCGGGGGCTCGCCTGAAGGAACGGACTGACCCGGCGTTGAGCCGGATTCCGGAACTTTGGGGGCGTAGACCTTCTCATCCACTTTTTCATCGGCAAAAGAGAGACTCGCGCTGAAAATACCGAGCGCGACAAGGCAGGACATGATTAATTTCTGCTTTTTCACGGTACGGACACTCTTGATTGAATTATTCAACTGAAAATTGCTGCGGGACCCGGCTTGCGGCACCAGTTTTACGGAATGCGCCTGAAATTTACGAAGCCACCCCAGTCGGCGCCGGAGGCAGACTTGCCACGGCATGAAGCCCTGCCTCCACCTGTCGGACTGCATTCGATGATTTCCTCGGCATAGGACCTGCCGCCGGTGGGGCATACCTGTTTTTCGCTTTCAATGCGTAGTGCGCCCCCGGCGGTAAATTGAGCTCTGGCCTTGCCCACGCAATCTCCGTCCCCGCGTTTAACCGTCGCTGTACCTTCTCCGTTGGCGTCGAAACTGTAGATAACGATAATGGGCTTTCCGTCTTCCTTGCTCACCAGTCCGGCATCACTCTTCCAGCTTCCCTCAAGAAATTTGTAGTCGGAAGATTTTTCAGGGATTACCAGATCCTGTGGCGTAACCTCCGCCCGCTCCGGGGCGGGCGGAACGCAAAGGGCCGCCCGCTCCTCAAGGCGCAGTCGCAACTTTTCAATATCGGCGCGCAGTTGCTTTTCCTCACCTTGCAATTCATCCAAGGCTTGGCTTGCCGCTCCCTCACTTGCGCCGGGCAGGGCCGGCAGACGGAAATTCAGGCCGGGTACGCTTACCAGGGGTTCCCAGTTACCGAAGGGGACAAAAAGCAAAGTTAAAAGCAAAAGCAACAGGAGCAGCGCAGGCAGCCAGGGAAAAAAAACACCTCTTTCCCTGTCCGTAATTTGCGTTGGAACCGGCTTGGCGCTGGACGCACGAGGTTTGGGCGTGACAAAACCCTCGCCGCAACGCGCCAGGTCCTCCGGCTGGGCACCGGCGGTGCCGGCGGAAAAGCCCCAGCAAGTGAGCACAGGCTGTCCACCCACGGCGTATATATAGGACACCTCAGGATAACACAGGGCCATTTCCAGAATGGAACCGCGCACGATTTGCTGCTGGTTCCCGCTGTCCTTAAGCTCCTGCGCCAATCTTTTGATGCCTTGCCCCATCTGCCGTACAAGGGCGAAAATCTTTTGCGCCTCTTCTTCCGGCAATTCCGTTACCGGCCTGACCGGTCCCTGCACCGGGGTATACCAGTCGATGCTGTCGCCTGAACCGCCGAGGGAGGCGGGTTCGGCAAAGAGAAGGGCATGGTCGTCGCCTAGCTTGGCGCGCACCAGTTCTTTAATCTGGTGATAATTCTCAACCACGCGGATGCCCTGACAGGCCAGGGACTGTATCCGGCTTCTTGGAATTGAAGCGACAAGCTGACTACTCATGCGCCATACCTTTGCTCATAAGCCACTCGACATTGCTTTTGAGACAGCTTCTATTCACCTGGAGAAACATTGATCGAATTTTCCTTCAAAAACAAAAGTATGTCGGTGGCAGGCAAAGCGATGGAGGTCTGGCGGTAACTGTCTTCATCAAGGGAAATCATGGAATTGATACCGATCACCAAACCCTTTTCGTTGGCCAGAGGTCCGCCGCTGTTACCGGGCGACAGGGGGGCGGTATGCACTATTATCGGAGGAGTGCGATCCAGCACCGTACTGATTACCCCATCCGCGTAGGACAATTCCGGGGCCGCTTCGGCCATGCCGGTTATGAGGGCCTGATATTTTGGATCGCTTTTGGAAATGGCGTGGGGATAGCCCCAAGCGCTCACGCGTTCGGTACGTCTGGCCTTAAGCCCGAAACGCAGAGGGGTAATTTGCGTGCCTTGCGGCAAACGCACCTGCAACACCGCATAGTCCCTCTGGCGCACAGGGCTGACGGCAACAACACGCGCCGGCACAACCCGCTGCAATTTTCGGTTGATGACTATAATATCCTGCGACGTCTGCTCAACCACATGCCGGTTGGTCAATATGAGATCCGGAGCGAAAAAGAAACCAGAACCCATGGACATCGTGGTATCGGAATGTCCAAGCACAAAGACGGTGGCGTCTTCCAGAAGCTCTACCACCTTCTCCTGTGTTCCGGCCCCGGTCTGCGCGGGCTGATCCGCGGTTTTTTCTCCCGGTGGCGAGGAAGCATCTTTCCCCTTCCCGGCGTCCGAAGCGGGCAACATCACCCCCTGCCCGAACAACTCCACTTTTACGTCACAGGGTTCTTTATCGCCCAAACTTTCCAGACGTTGCTTTTCTCCCCGCAATTCGGCATTCAGCGTGCTTTGTCGATCGGCTTCCTCCCTGTTTTGCGCAGCTTTGCCAGAGTTAAGATCGTAAAGCTTAAAAACCGTGAACCCTATGCACGCCAGGAGCAAGACCGCGCAAAGCGCCGGACCGGACAAAGACCCTTTGCGTGGCTTCATCATGTCCTTTTCGGGTTTCATGCTCACCCCTGCAAGCCGTATTGCTGGACGGCCATAGCGTGTTGCGGTTATCAGAAACTTTTTTGCCCAAACGCAAATATGCCTTCATATCAAGTTGCATTCAAACAAGTTTGAATGCAAAACGCCAAAATTTTTGGAAAACAGGCGAAGCCTGATTTTCTAAGCAATTAACGCTTGAAACAGTTCGCTTACGACGGGCTAAGCCCGCCTGCTCCTGTTTCGCGGCAAGGTGTCAACTCGTGATAATCCTCAGTTCTTCCTCGTGTTGCGTCCTAGCTTTCTGCGCCTCCTGGCGGGCCTTTTCACCATCCTTGATAGTGTTCCGGTAGGCGACCTGCTTGGCCTGCACGGCGTTAGCGGAGGGAGCGTTGGCGACCCTGCCCGCGGGGGCTTTTTTGGAAGCCGTGGAGCTTCGCCCCTGCCTTGCTTCACTGTTTATGGCCGCTTGGTACTGGGCGTCCCGATCATAGGCTTTCTGCAAGGTTTCCCCGAGAATGCGCTCGGATTCTCCGATTCCGTTTTTTATCTCGTTGTAAGCGTCCTGAAGTTCCAGTTTGTTGAGCTTTCCACTTTTATAATTGACGATAAGGGTTCTGAATTCCCGGTCGTAGCATTGGATGCTGTGACGGGCCGAAGCGGTGACCGCGTTCAGGCCGGAGATGTCTCCATCCAGATCCTTGAGGTAAGCCGCCATGCGCACGTTTTGATCCCTCTCTTCCTGAGCTTTGCCGGAAGCATAGCCTGCGCCTGCACCCAGCGCGCCTCCGGCCACGGCCCCGGCGACAGCGCCACTCACCTTGCCGGTGGTCAATGCCCCGACGACAGCGCCCAGCAAGGCGCCGCCCACGGCACCCGCCGCCGTGGACGTATGCACGCTGGATTCGTCGTCACGCAACTGTTTGATAGGCGCGTAGCATTGCGGAAAACGCACCGCATCCGTGGTCTGCTCTCCATACTTGCTCGCGCATCCCCATACGCCTCCGAGAGGCAGCGCGCTTATCAGCAAAAGAATCATGGTTTTCTTCAGCATAAAGTTCTCCTCAGCGTCTATTCGCCTTGTTGAAGCTGCTCAAAATTTTGAATAGCTCCTTCAAACTGTCACATAACCAACCTGCTTATTGATTATGTGAGGATCGTCCCGTCGAAAACATCGTCCCGTCGAAAACGTAGTTTTCGGCTCGCGTACGGCAGCTTTGCCGCTATACCACAGCTTTGCCGCTATACCACCCTTGCAGGCGGCGCGCTTAAGCCCACAAACTTGAATTTGAGCGCTTGTAGCATAGAAACGCGCAAATGAAAAGAGCGACAAAACAAGGCCGCAAGCTTTGCTGCAGGCAAAGTGGTTTTGCCGCCGCTGCGAATCCTAGATGGTGTCGTCATACGATTGATAATACCGTGAAATTATTTGAAAATTTCTGTCTCGCAACACTACACAATATTCAAATATTTTCAGCGTGTTATAGACGTAGTGACGACGCCATC
>JAISZH010000187.1 GCA_031269345.1 Desulfovibrio sp.
ATGCTGTAATGCCTTCCGCGCAGGACGCGGGGCTACCCGACGCCACGGCCGGAGAATCGGAGGAATAAAGCCATGCCCTATATCCCGCATACGCCGGAAGACGCCCGCGCCATGCTTGAGCGCATAGGGGCGCGCAGTATGGACGATCTGTTCGCGGACATCCCGGCGGATATGCGTCCGAAAAGTTTTGATCTGCCGGAAGGTCTCAGTGAGCACGAAACCTTGCGCCGCATGGCCGATCTGGCCGGCAGGAACAGTTCCGGGCTGCCCGGTTTTTTAGGCGGCGGGGCCTATGACCACGCGGTCCCGGCAGCCGTGGACGCCCTTTGCGCGCGCGGGGAATTCTACACCGCCTACACGCCTTACCAGCCTGAGGCCTCCCAAGGTACCCTGCAGGCGATCTTCGAGTACCAGACGGCGGTCTGCCGGCTTATGGACATGGAAGTCGCCAATGCCTCCGTCTATGACGGCGGATCGGCCCTGTTCGAGGCGGCCATGATGTGCGTGCGCGCCGCCAGGGCGCGGCGGCTTGTTGTGGACGAGTGCGTAAACCCTTTCTACCGGGACATGCTTGCCACGTTGTCCGCCAACGTGGATGTTGAGATTGTCGTGGTGCCGCACAAATCCGGCAAGTCCGATCTTGAGGCTTTAAACGCCGCGCTGGACGGGGAAACCGCAGCGGTGCTGACGCAAAATCCCGGATTTTTCGGGTCCATCCACGATTTTTCCGCCCTTTTCGCGGCGGCGCATGAGAAAAAGGCCAAAGCCGTGCTTCTGGTCAATCCCCTGATGCAGGCCGTGCTGAAAACCCCTGGCGCGATGGGGGCCGACGCGGCTGTGGCCGAGGGTCAGCCTCTGGGGATGTATCTCTCCTTCGGGGGTCCCTACCTGGGCATGATGGCCTGCAGCAAGGACATGGCGCGCCAGATGCCCGGCCGCATAGTCGGGCGCACCGTGGATCTGGAGGGCAGGATCGGCTATGTGCTCACCCTGCAGGCGCGCGAGCAGCACATCCGCCGGGCCAAGGCCACTTCCAACATCTGTTCCAACCAGGCCCTTTGCGCCCTGCGTTGCGTCATGCATCTGTCCCTGCTCGGGCCGGCCGGGCTAGCGCGCACGGCGGAAACAGCCATGCTGCGCGCCCGTGAGGCCGTTTGCGCCCTGACCGCCATTGAGGGAGTGAGCCTGTTGAGCGATGCGCCCTACGGCTATGAGTTCGCGCTTCGCCTGCCCAAAGACGCGCAGGAGGTCGCGCGGAAGCTGCTCGGGAAAGGGATTGTCGCCGGCCTCCCCCTCGGCCGCTACGGAAAGGGACTTGAGCGGGTGCTGCTCTCGGCCTGCACAGAAAAAACCTGCCCGGAGGATATAGCGCGTTTCGCCGGGGCGCTCGCGGAAGTTCTGAACTGATGCTTGGAAAGAAAATTGGTACCAAGAAAGAAAATTGGTATGAACTGAAGCGTCGGAAAACACCGCCCGAATATTGAGAGGAATCCCATGCAGACAGTATTTGCCAAATCAGTGCCCGGCCGTCTCGGGGTTGTCCCGGAAAAACCGGCCAGGGCGGCCGCGGACATGTTGCCGGCGGAACTTTTGCGGACCGGAGCCCCGGATTTGCCGGAGCTTTCCGAACTGGACGTGGTGCGGCATTATTCCCTGCTTTCGCGTTTGAACTACGGGGTGGATTCCAATTTCTATCCTCTGGGATCATGCACGATGAAGTACAACCCCAAGTTCACGGAGGCCGTAGCGGGTTTTACGGGGTTTAGAGACAGCCATCCGCTTCTCCCCGAGATTTCCGGGGGAGAAGAACAGGCGGCCGGCAACCTGGAGGCCGTCTGGCTTACGGAACGGCTGCTTGCGGAAATCACCGGAATGAAGGATTTTACCCTGCAGCCCATGGCCGGGGCTCAGGGCGAACTCACCGGCATTCTGCTCATCGCCGCCTATCACCGCGCCAGGGGCAACCGGAAAACCCGCATTATCTGCCCGGATTCCGCGCACGGCACCAACCCCGCCTCGGCCGCGCTGGCCGGATATGAGGTGGTCAACATCGCATCCAGGGACGGCCTGGTCGATCCCGAGGCCCTGTCCGGCGCTCTGGACGACTCCGTGGCCGGACTGATGATGACCTGCCCGAACACTTTGGGGCTTTTCGAGAAGAACCTGCCGGAAATAGTCCGGCTTTTGCGCAAGGTTGACGCCCTGCTTTACTATGACGGGGCGAACTTCAACGCCTGCATGGGGCGTCTGCGCGTGGGCGACGTGGGGTTCGACGTGGTGCACGTCAATTTGCACAAGACCATGGCCGCCCCGCACGGCGGAGGCGGGCCCGGATCAGGCCCCGTGGGGGTGTCCGAGCGTCTGCTCCCCTTCCTGCCCGGCCCCAGGGTGGTCAGGAAGGGCGACGGTTCTTTTGCCCTGCAAAGAGACCTGCCGCTGAGCATAGGCCGGGTGGCGCCTTTTTACGGGAACTTCGCCGTCTGTCTGAAGGCTTTGGCCTACATGCTGCGTTGCGGGAAGGAAGGGTTGATCAGGGCTTCGGATTATGCGGTGCTCAATGCCAATTACCTCCGCGCCCGTCTTGGCGCTTATCTGGAAGTTCCCTATGACCGCGTCTGCATGCACGAATTCGTCTGTTCGGCGGCTTCGCTCGGCGAAAAGGGCGTGCACGCCCTGGATATAGCCAAGGCCTTGCTGGATCGCGGATTTCATGCTCCGACCATCTATTTCCCGCTGATTGTCAAGGAATGCCTGATGATCGAGCCCACTGAGACGGAGAGCAAGGAAACCCTGGACGCCTTTTGCGAGGCGCTGATCGCCGTCGTTAAAAGTGCGGATTCCGATCCCCGCTCCCTGCTTGACGCCCCTCT
>JAISZH010000026.1 GCA_031269345.1 Desulfovibrio sp.
CTCTGGCGGCCGCGAGGCCGCAGTCTCCGATTTGGAGGTGTCAGGATGTCCGCCGCCCAGCTGCGCCGCTTTCTTTTATTCTGTTGTTCCGGAACGCTGGCGTTCTGCGTGGACTACGCGATTCTGCGCGGGCTTGTCTTTCTGGGCATGGCCCACTGGATTGCCCGCATGATTTCGTTCGCATCCGCCGCGACTATGACCTGGCGGTTCAATTCACGCATCACATTCGCGCGCGCGCAGGCGCGCCTGACCGGCCTTGCCGGGTGGCTTGGCTACATGAGTACGGCGCTTGCCGGAGGCATTGTAAATTATATCACCTATTTGCTAGTATTGTACTTGATGGGCGCGGTTGACGCGAGCACCATGTTTTTCGGGGTAGCCTGCGGTTCCTGCATCGGCCTTGCCGTCAACTATTTCATCTGCTCGTCCTGGTTTTTTGCGAACCCGCCAAAATAGCCATAAATTTTGCCGCATTCCCGGGGGATTAGGGGGACTCATCAGCTTCACTCCTTGAAGAGGCATTGAAGTTGCTTTTCTTTCATGCTACTCTCATCCGGTTCAAGATAGACTTGTTCAACATGGACCTTGCGGCAGAATTCTTACGTGTTCAAGCAAAATATACGCAAACAGCTTCTGGAGACGTTTCCGGCGGATGAAGTCAGACGCTGGTTCGATCCTCTTGATGTCTCGGTTGATCAGGAAGCCTGCCTCATGCGCGTTGTTTTCCCTCACCTTTTTTTCCGCGAACGCTTCATGCGCGAGGTGCGTCCCGTTTTTGAAAATATTGCCTCCCACATCTGCAAAAATCTGCAAATAGTCTACGGCACCGGCTGCGGACAAGCCGGGAATGACAGCCAGCCACGCCGTCCCGACAAATCCATTTTCCAGGCGCGCGCAAACTCGAAGGAGCGCAACAATCTGCTCCTCGAACAGTTCACATTTGACAATTTTCTTTTCAACAGAAAAAACGATTTCCCCCTGGCCGCGGCGCATGATACGGTTGACAAGGTTTCTGCCAGGGAACTGCCGCCTTTCACCCCTTTTATGATCCACGGGCAGAGCGGTTCGGGAAAATCCCACCTCCTCGGAGCTATGGCCAATGCCCTTAAAAAAAACGGCCGTCATGTCTTCTGCGGAGATCCGGCCGCTTTCATGGAAAACATCAGCCTGGGATCCGGGCGCTACGCCGATCCGGAAGAAGATTGCATTTTCCTTGACGATGCGCAAATCTGCGCGCGCGAAGCCAGTATGCAGGCGGCCCTCACCGCGCTCATCGACATCTGTCTGACCAGCGGCAGACTCCTGGTTCTGTCTTTTGACACCCACCCCTCCCTCTGCCGCGACATCTCCCAGAAACTGGCCTCCCGTCTGGCCTCGGGACTGTCTGTGGAGCTAAAACCTCCGGATATGAGCATTCGTCTGGCCTACGCTGAAAAACAGAACAAACTGCTCGACCTCGAACTGAAATCCGAGCTTATCCTGAACCTGGTAAGGCGTACCCAGGATATACGCGGCATAGACGGATATATGGCGCGTCTTACGGCTTTCCGCTCAATGGTCAGCAAACAGGGGGCAGGCGCCGTGTCCTATGACGCCTCCGCGATCATAGACAAAAACGCCGAAGGTTCAAAACCCACCCCTGCCTCTATAGTTGAGCAGGTCGCCCGGCATTTCTCGGTAAGCCCTGAAGACATCATCGGGAAAAGAAGGGACAAGGCCATATCCCTTCCGAGGCACATCGCCATTTTTCTCTGCCGCGACATGCTCGGGCTGTCGCTTGTCCAGATCGGCGGATTTTTCGGTAAACGCGACCATACCTCTATTCTCTATTCGGTGAACAAGATGGCCAGACTGCTTGATAGTGACAACGATACGCACAGGCTGGCGGAAGACCTCAGAAAACTGTGCCTGGGCAGACGTTGAAAAACGCGGCCTGTTCCCGGGCACAGGATGCGAACAGGCGCATACCGGTAATTTGTTCGTTAAAAATATTTGAAAAACGGCATGTTAAAGTATTTATGCACATATGAACACCCTTTATTAATATTATAAAAGGAGAAAATATGTTTGTTAAAGTTTATAAAGAAGAAATCATTGAAGGTCTGCAAAAATCCGCCAATATCATTCCGCAGCGCACCGGAGCGGCCTATCTTCGCTCAATCTGGCTCAAGGCCGAAAATGAAAAAATTGAAATCATGTCCACAGACACCAATCTTGAATTTCGCGGTTCCTATCCCGCCCAGGTCATACAGGAAGGACTGATAGGGGTGCCGGGGCGGCAGTTTGTGGAGCTTTTGCGGCGCCTGCCTTCCGGACAGCTTTCCCTTAAAGTTGAGGCTTCCAGAGCCGACGCTTCGGCGTCGTTGCTGCATATTGAGCAGGGACGGCGCAAATACCGCATGGCCGTCAATGACTCCACCTGGTTTCAGTCTTTTTCCGATTTTCCGGAGAACGGCGCGGCGCTTTGGTCCGGGGATTATCTTCAGGAACTGATTGATCGCATAGCCTACTGCATAGACGACGAAGACAGCGCCCTGTCATGCTTTTTCATGAAACCGGCGGAAAACGGGCGCATAGAGGCGGCCGGCATGACCGGACACCAGTTCGCCATGCGTTCTTTTATCAATGAGGACTTGCGGGTGCTTCTTCCCACGGAAGGCATCATGATCCAGAAAAAATACCTTTTGGAGATGAAAAAATGGCTGGGTGCCAGTGAAATAGAGCTGAACATCGGAGACAAGCGCCTGTTTTTGCGCACAGCCAACAAAGCGGAGTCCTTCAGTCTTCCTATGGATTTCCGCCAGTACCCGGACTACACTATTTTCGTCGCCAGCCTTAACGCAAGCGGGGCCTCAAAGCTGGTCATAGGCCGGGAAGACGCGAGAAATTCCTTGGAGCGCATAGCTGTTTTCAACACCGGAGGCAACAACTGCGCCTATTTTGATCTTTCTCCGGCCGAGGCCGTGATAACCGCCCAAGGGCATGAGATGGGTTCGGCCTCCGAGAGCCTGGATGTGGAATACGACGGCGAATTACCCAGAATAGCATTCCCGACCAGCAATCTTATGGGAATAATGGACCATTACAAATCGGAAAAACTGACCATGACCATGACCGGAACACAGGGCCCATGCGGAATAAACGGATCTGAAGACGGAGATTATCTGGTCATTATAATGCCAATGGCGGTAATTGAAGAAAAAACAAGCAGCGAGGAAGAAGTCTGATGGCTTTGGGCGAGGATTTTGAGAGGGAACAGGCTGTGGAAACCTATAACGCTTCGAGCATTACCATTCTTGAGGGTCTTGCCGCGGTGCGGTTGCGCCCGGCCATGTATATAGGCAGCACGGATTTCAGAGGGTTGCACCACCTGGTTTACGAGGTGGTGGACAATTCTGTTGACGAGGCCATGGCCGGGTTTTGCAGCCGGATTACGATTCGCCTGCATCTGGACGGCTCCTGTTCGGTTTCGGACAACGGCCGGGGCATTCCCGTGGACGTGCACCCGAAAGAAGGCGTTCCGGCCGTGCAGGTTGTAATGACCAAGCTGCACGCGGGCGGCAAGTTTGACAACAAATCTTACAAAGTATCAGGCGGACTGCACGGGGTAGGCGTGTCCTGCGTGAACGCCCTTTCGGAATTGCTGGAGGTGACGATTCGCCGGGAAGGCTATGTTTACGCGCAGAAATATTCGCGCGGCGTCCCTCTGGAAACCTTGCGCAGGATCGGAGAATCCCCGCACCACGGCACAACGGTGCGCTTTACTCCGGACGACCAGATTTTCGAGACCCTGGAGTTTTCTTATGAAGTTCTGCGCAAGCGCTTTGAGGAACTTGCCTATCTCAACAAGGGTCTGGAGATAGAATTTATAGACGAGCGCACGGAGGAAAAGGAAGTGTTCCGCTTTGACGGCGGAATTGAGCAGTTCGTGCGCGATCTCAACGAGGGAGAGGCGTCCGTCCACAGCGTGATATACGGATGCGCCGAAGCCTCCGGGGTACTTGCCGAATTCGCCCTGCAGTATAACGCCGGCTACAAGGAAAACACCCTGACCTTTGCCAACAACATCCGCACCAAGGAAGGAGGCACGCACCTTGTGGGGTTCAAGACCGCGCTGACCAGGGCCATCAACAATTACCTGAAAAGCTCGGAGCAGAACAAAAAGCTCAAGATGAACCTGACCGGCGACGACGTGCGCGAAGGTCTGACCGCCGTCATCTCCGTAAAACTGGCAAGCCCCCAGTTCGAGGGCCAGACCAAGACCAAACTCGGAAACAGCGAGGTCGCCGGCATTGTCGGAGGTATCGTCTATGACAAGCTGAACACCTTTTTTGAGGAACACCCCCGCGACATAAAACTGATCATCGACAAGGCCGTCGATGCCGCCATAGCCCGCGAGGCCGCCCGTAAGGCCAAGGAACTGGTGCGGCGCAAAGGCGCGCTTTCCGACAATTCCCTGCCCGGCAAACTGGCGGATTGCCAGAGCAACGACCCCTCCGAATCCGAACTCTTCATCGTGGAAGGGGATTCCGCGGGCGGTTCGGCCAAAATGGCCAGAAACCCGAAACAGCAGGCCATTCTCCCCCTGCGCGGGAAAATTCTCAATGTCGAGCGCACGCGCTTTGACAAAATGCTCGGCAACGAGGAGATAAAATCCCTGATCACGGCCATGGGCGCCGGAATAGGCGCGGCAGGAGGGGAAAGCGATACGGATCTCTCCAAACTGCGCTATCACACCATAGCCATCATGACGGACGCGGACGTGGACGGAGCGCACATCCGCACCCTGCTTCTGACTTTCTTTTTCCGCCAGTATCGAGAACTTATTGAGCACGGACACCTTTTCATCGCCCAGCCTCCTCTTTACCGCGCCCATAGCGGCAAACTCGAAAAATTCATCAAGGACGATTCGGAACTCAACGATTTCCTTTTGCAGCGCGTGAGCAAAGACGCGGTTATCCGTAGCGCCGGCGGGGAAACTTTTTCCGGAAAGGGCATAGTGCGCCTGGTCAGGGACATAGCTTCCATAGGCCGGCGCATGCGCAACGCGGAAAACGCCGGCATAGCCGAGCCTCTTTTCATGGCCTTGCTGGGTTATCCGGCCCTGCTGGACCCCCAGACCTTCATCGAAAAGAAAGAGGCGATGAAGGAGTTTGCCCGTTATATGGAAGAGCGCGGCTTTTCCCTGTCCACAGAGCATGAGGAAACGGATCTTGAGCAGCTGCACCGGGTGATCTTCGAGAATCGCCAGGGACACCGCACCAGGCTTGGCGCGGAATTCTTCTCTTCAAAAATTTACCGCCAGGCGTGGAGCGCCTTTGAGGCCATACGCGCGCAATGCGGCGGGGTTTCCTTCACCCTGGAAGGAAAAGACGTAGCTTTACCTGTGGACGGCTTCTTCAATCTGGAAAAGGCAATTTTCGATGAGGCCCGCAGGGGGGTCAACATTCAGCGCTACAAGGGACTGGGCGAAATGGATCCGGAAGAACTCTGGGAGACGACCATGAACCCGGAGAACCGGGTGCTTTTGCGCGTGGACATCCAGGACGCGGAGGAAGCCAGCTATGCCTTTGAGGAACTTATGGGAGACAGGGTGGAGGCGAGACGCGAATTTATCGAGCGCAACGCCTTGTCCGTGCGCGATCTGGATATTTAGAACAATTGCACTTTGAAATTGCTCTGACGCTCGCTCTCACGGCCGCCCGCCGCGAATGCGCAAGCGCAATTTATTTGCGCTGTTAAAGACCGGAGCGGGCGCAGGCTGGGGAGGGCGGGTGCATCATCTTCAAAGGTAAAATGTTATAGAGCAGTTTACGAATGAAACGAGTGAACCGCTCTGCACGCGTAAATGCCATAGCGTCGCGCCAGGCGACAATGGCCGCAACCCAGCAAGGAAATGTTGATGAAAACGGCATGCGCGCTTTTTTTCTGCCTGTTTTTTGCAGTGACCGCCGCCGGCGCGGGCACGGTCAGAGACGAGACGGGGCATTTTTCCCTGGATCTGCCCGAGGGCTGGAACATGGCGGGGAATGACTTCAGCGGTCCGGACCGCGACCATCTCGCCAAATTTTTTGACTGTCTGGATGCGGAAACCTCGGAACTGCGTTTTCTGGGCTGGAGGAAGCCTGTGGCCGGGGCCTCCATACCGGCGGCTTTCTGTGTGACCTACCGCCCGCAAGGCGCCGGCAAGGCGGCCCAAATTTTGCGGGAGAGCGAAGGCAGGCGGAAAGAAGAAGTCACGGCCCGGTTCATTGACGTCTTCGTCGCCAGAATGCATGAAAACTACGCCCGACGGGGTCTGGCAATGGAGGTCGGTTCCGCCGACCTCATCGAGGCCGGCGATGACCTGATTTTGATCCTGGACGCAGGCCTGCGCTCCAGAACCGGCACCTTCCGGCGCTCATCCACCGTCTTTCTGCACGAAGACGCCCTTCTGGAAATAGGCACCATCTACACGCGCAAGACCCCGATCTCTGCCATGGATCAGCTTGACGCCCTGCCTCAGTCCCTGATCTGGCTGAAATAACAAAAAAGGATTCTCCCCGATTATGCCCAACAAGAACAAGGACGGTTACAACATGCTGCCGGGTTTGAGCGACGACGGCGTCCCCGGCGTGGATATAGAAGCGGAACTGCGCAAGTCCTATCTGGAATATTCCCTCTCCGTCATTATCGGCCGGGCCATCCCGGACGTGCGCGACGGCTTGAAGCCGGTGCACCGGCGCATCCTTTTCGCCCAGCATGAGATGGGCAATGCCTACAATCGCCCCCACAAAAAAAGCGCCCGCATAGTGGGCGACGTGATCGGCAAGTATCATCCGCACGGCGATTCCGCCGTCTATGACGCCCTGGTGCGCATGGCCCAGGATTTTACCATGTGCGTGCCCCTGGTTGACGGACACGGCAATTTCGGGTCCATAGACAATGACCCGCCCGCGGCCATGCGCTACACGGAAGTGCGCATGTCCCGCCTGGCGGCGGAGTTTCTCGCGGACATCGGCAAACAGACCGTGGAATTCCGCCCCAATTACGACAATACCATGGAAGAGCCGGCGGTCCTGCCGACCAGAGTGCCGAACTTCCTGCTCAACGGAACCTCCGGCATCGCCGTCGGCATGGCGACCAACGTGCCCCCGCACAACTTGGGCGAACTCTGCGACGCCCTGCTGCATCTTCTGGAAGCTCCGGAAAGCGCGATCAGCGAACTTATGGAGTACGTCCAGGGGCCGGATTTTCCCACCGGCGGCGTGGTCTATGCCGGGAAAGGCCTGGACGACGCGTTCCGTACCGGCCGGGGCTCGGTCAAGGTGCGCGGCCGGGTGGAGGTGGAGCAGCGCCCGAAGGGCGGCGAAAGCATCGTCATAAAAGAGATCCCCTATGCCCTGAACAAAGCGGCCCTGGTGAAAAAGATCGCCGCCCTGGTGAAAGAGAGGCGCATTGACGGGGTGGCGGACCTGCGCGACATATCCGACCGCAAGGGCATCCGCATCGTGCTGGACCTGAAGCGCGGCGCGGTGGCGGACATCATCGTCAACGCCCTGTTCAAATACACGCCTCTGGAGACGTCTTTCGCTTACAACATGCTGGCCATAGTCGGCAACAGACCCCAGCTGCTGAACCTTAAAAGCGCCTTGGAATGCTTTCTTGAGCACCGGCGCGAGGTGGTCATACGGCGCACCGTCTTCGACCTCAGGGAATCCGAGGCCCAGGCCCACATTCTGGAAGGGCTGCGCGTAGCCCTGGACAATATCGACGCCGTGATCGCCCTGATACGCTCTTCCCGGACCGCAGACGAGGCCAAAGACGGCCTGATGCGGGATTTCGCCCTGTCCGAGGCGCAAAGCCGGGCCATCCTCAACATGCGCCTGCAACGTCTGACCGGTCTTGAGCGGGACAAGCTCATCAATGAATACCGGGAACTGGTGAAAACCATCGCCTGGCTGAAATCCGTCCTGGAAAACGAGGAGATACTGCGCTCCGTCATCCGGGACGAGATAAGGGAACTGAAGGAAACTTTCGCCGGAAAACGCAGGACGGAAATCCTGCGCGACAACCCGATCGACATTGAGGTGGAGGACCTGATCCCGGACGAGGATGTGGTCATCACCCTCTCGCGCCGGGGATACATAAAGCGCACTACCCTGGACAACTACCACCAGCAGCGCCGGGGAGGGAAAGGCATAGCCGGCCTGCAGATGGGCGAGGAGGACGTGGTCCAGGATTTTCTCACCACCTCCAACCACCAGTTTCTGCTGCTTTTCACCAACCGCGGCCGCATGCACCAGCTTAAAGTCCATCAGGTGCCGGAGGGCAGCCGCACGGCCAAAGGCGCGCACATCGCCAATCTTCTGCCCCTGGAAAAGGACGAATGGGTGACCACCGCCCTTGCCGTGCGCGAGTTCAGCCGGGAGAGGCATTTTCTTTTCGTCACCCGGCGCGGCATGGTCAAGCGTTCCGAATCCGCGCTTTACGCGCGCGCCCGCAAGGGCGGCATCAACGCCGTAAGCCTCAGGGAAGCCGATGAGCTGATCACGGTGCGCGAAGTGCGGGAAACCTGCCAGGTGGTGCTGACCACCGGGGCGGGACAGGCCATACGTTTCGACTGCCGGGAGGTGAGGCCCATGGGGCGCGGAGCGGCGGGCGTCAAGGGCATCGCCCTGCGCGGCGCGGACAACGTGGTGGCCTGCGTGATCATTTGCCCCGACAACGAGGAAATCGCCATAATGACCGTTTCCCGCAACGGATACGGAAAACGCACCCGCCTTGAACTCTACCCGGTGCAGAGCCGGGGAGGAAGAGGCGTGATCAATTTCAGGGCGACTTCAAAAACCGGGCCGGTTATCGGGGCGTTGCCGGTCGCGGACAACGACGCCCTGCTGCTTTTGACCTCCACCAACAAAATAATCCGCATCGGGCTGGAGGAAATACGCAGCATCGGGAGGATCACCCAGGGCGTGCGTCTGGTTGCCCTGGATGACGGGGCTTTTGTGGCGGGGTTCGACCGCATTGACGATAACGGGGAAGACGGCGCAACGGACGCCGGCAAAGAGGTCTGATGCCGGACAAACGCGCTCGCGCGAAATGCGCCCTCCTTGTGTTTCTGCTCCTTGCGCTTTGCGCCTGCCCTTTGGAGGAAAAAAGGAGGGCGCCGGACGATATAGCCTTGGCTGAGGCGGCTATGGAGGAACAGGACACGGGCGACGCGGAAATGTATTTTCTGCGTTACCTGCGCAAGAATCCGAATGGCGACAGGCGCTGGGACGTATGGCAGACTCTTTTGTCCATAGCTTTGGATATAAGGCAGGACAAGGCCGTGGCCAAGGATTACCTGGAAATAATGCTGGCGGAGTTTTCCGCCGATGCCGGGCGTACGCGGGATATATCCCTGCAACTGGCCCGGCTCTGCGGGGAGATGCGCTTTTTTTCCAGGGCGGAGGCGCTTTGGGAGACGCTGGCCGCGGACCCCGGCCTGGGAGCGGAACAGAAGGCATTGGCCTATAAGGAAATGGCCTATGGGTTCCTGCGCCGTCTGGAATTCAGACCGGCGGCCGAGGTTCTGGAACACTGCCTGCAACTGAAGGCGGGCGCGGATCAGACGGCGGATTGTTACTACGTTCTCGCGCAAACCCAGACGTTACTCGAAGACCTCGGCGCCGCCGAGGGCGCCCTGCAAAATATGCTGAAACTTGACGGCCTGTCCGAAGACCGCCGCACGGCCGGAATTTTCATGCTCGCCGAGGTGGTCGAGCAACAGAACCGCCCGGATGAGGCGCGCAGGCTCCTTGAGGGCATCATGCACGCCTATCCGAATTCCAAGGTCATAGAAATACGCCTTGGCTCGCTGGGAAAGCAATCCCCCTCTCCCCGGCAGGCGCCGGGGACGCAACGGGCGGGAAAACGGAACAAGGCTGATTAGAGCAGCGCACTCGTTTCATTCGTGAATTTGCTCTACAGCATTTTGCTTTTGAGATGGCGCACCCGGCCTCTCCAACGTACGCCCGCTTCGGCGTTTCACAGCGCAAATAAATTGCGCTTACGCCTTCGCGGCGGGCGTCCGCTCTCGCGGCCGCCAGAGCAATTTCAAAGTGCAATCGCTCTAATCAGCGTTCCTATTTGATCTGGAAATGGAATTAAGGGGCTAGTGATGAAAAAGCCGTTGCTCACGGCGCTTTTGTGCGCGGCCCTTGCGGCCGGTTGCGCCACCACTCCGGTGGGCAGGCTTTTGCCGCATCTGGAGAACATATCTGTGGCGGAAAGCTATCTCGGCGCGCCACATCGCGTGGAGAAGCGCCCGGACGGGCCAATCGTGAACGAGTGGCTTCTGGATGACGTAGCCGACGTGCCCGGACAATGGGTCACGATACGCGTCTATTTCAGGGACGCCGATGGGTTCATTGATTTTTATGAATACACCGAGTGGGTGCCGGAACACTTGGAAAAACGCTATTGCCGCATCCGTCTGACAGTTGACGCCCAGGGCCGGATTACGGACCATGCCGCCGAAGGCGGTCATTGCGAGGCCCTGCTGAAGAGGCCGAGCACTTACTGATCCCAATTCGCTTTCGATAGCAAACGAATTGGGATGGCGGAGGCGAAACCCGCAAGTGTTTTGAAAATCAGGCTTCGCCTGTTTTCAAAAATTTTGGCGGCTTGCGTTCAAACTCGTTTGAATGCAGCCCGGTATGAGACACGGAAGCGAGGATGAGTCTGAGCGAACGGGAAAAGATACACCACGAGCTGCTCGAAGCCCTGTATAAGGCGCGTCGGCAGGTGGAATACCTGGAAGCGGCCCTGGCCCACAACGCGGCCTATCTGGGGACCGGGATCGAGCGCGAAAGCCCGCCCGCCGCTTTGCCTCACGATGCCGGCCCCCTGCCTGAGGCGGTCATGCGCTATCTCGGTCTGGTCGGTCCCGAAGAGGACATAAGCGATTATATAGGCCGGGAAGGACATGACGGGAGCCGGCCGCGCCTCGGCCCCGACGCGCGGGACGACGTGCGCCCGGAAACGGAGCCGCGTGTCGGCCGCCTGATAGGCGCGGTCGCGAGCGGGCACCCTGATGACAAGCTGCCGCTTTGATGCCGGGTCGTTGTTAGAGCGGTTCACGAATGAAACGGGTGAACCGCTCTGCAAGGATTTGCCCTGCAAATCCTTGTCGCGAAACGGGAGCAGGCGGGCTTTGCCCGCCGTAAGCGAACTGTTTCAAGCGTTAATTGTTCCAGAGCAGTTCACGAGTGAGACGAGTGAACTGCTCTGCAGGGATTTGCGCCGCAAATCCCTGCCGCGAAACAGGAGCAGGCGGGCTTTGCCCGCCGTAAGCGAACTGTTTCAAGCGTTAATTGTTCTATTGTCGCTTGACGCGACGCTAGTCTTCCCATGCGAACCGGCGTCCCCATATCAGCCGCGCCCGATGCGCACAGCGCCGGCGTCCACACTGAGACGCGACGCGCCTATATTTCTCTGGGCGCCAACCAGGGAGACGCGGCCGGCAACATCCACAGAGCGCTGGCGGCCATAGCGGCTCTGCCCTATCTTGAAATTCTGGCTCTTTCCCCGCAATACCTGAGCGAGCCGCAAAATTTCAAGGAACAGCCCTTTTTCGTCAATCAGGCCGCCGC
>JAISZH010000081.1 GCA_031269345.1 Desulfovibrio sp.
TTACTTGCTAACGCATATATCATAATGCGCATATCGGTAAAAGGAAGCGCAAGTTGTTTGTCCTGATCGGTTTCATCGTGGTACTCGGTTCTGTGCTAGGCGGTTACGCCATACACAGCTCTAATTTTGCCATTCTGGTGCAGCCCAACGAATTGCTCATCATTTTCGGGGCCGGCGTGGGCTCTTATATTGCCTCCAACTCCTCCTTCACCCTGAAATTGACTGTTCACGGCCTTAAGCATGTTTTTTCCAACGGCCCCTCCAAGGCCAAATATATGGACATGCTGGCCCTGTTGTACGGGATCTTCGCCAAGATGCAGCGGGAAGGCATAATCAGCGTGGAAAAAGACATAGAGCAGCCGGAATCCAGCGCGCTTTTCCAGCGTTTTCCGAACATGGCCAAAGACAGGCATGCCTGCTTTTACATCGGCGACACCCTGCGCATCTATCTGACCACCGGCAATGCAGGCGAACTGGACAAGCTGATGGGAGTGGACATGAGCACCATGCACGACGAGGAAACCCTGCCCGCCACTGCCATATCACATATGGCCGACGCCCTGCCGGGCCTCGGCATAGTCGCCGCCGTGCTAGGCATCGTGGTGACTATGGGGCACATCAGCGACGGCGCGGAGATCCTCGGCAGGTCCGTGGCGGCGGCCCTGGTGGGAACCTTTCTCGGTATTCTGCTCTGTTACGGCTTTGTGGGGCCGCTGGGCGCGAAACTGGAAACCCTGGCCCATGAACAGCATCTCTTCTACCGGGCCATGCGCGAAGCCCTGGCGGCAGCCGTGCGCGGCTCCTCGCCCATTGTGGCCTTGGAATACGGGCGTCGGGCCATTCCTCTTGCTTTCCGTCCCACTTTCCTGGAAATGGAGCAAAAACTCAAAGGCTCGTAACCCGGAGGATACAATGGCCGGCTCATCCTGGAAAGTCGCATACGCCGACTTCATGACCGCTATGATGGCTTTTTTTCTCGTCCTGTGGCTGCTGAACATGGCGCCCCCGGAGACGCTCAAGGGGCTTTCAGGATATTTTCAGGCAGACGCCCAATTCAGCTCCAATACGGTCTCGCCTTACGGCATATCCAACAACCCGCTCATCCAGTACGTGGACAAACTGGATACGCGCGAGTTCAAAATGAGCGAGATCGAAGAGTCCAACTATGCCATCGCCCAAAGCCTGAAACAATTCCTGCTCAAGGACGCCGTGCCCTCGGCCTCCAGCGGCCTGTCCTCGGACGGGGTCGGGGTCTTGCTGCACATCACCTCCGATCTCGTGTTCAAACCCGGTACGATTGAGTTTACGCCGGAAGGAGAGAGGGTGATGCAGGAGGTTCTGAATGTGATGCACAAATATAAAGTCTATCTGGTGGTACGCGGTCACGCGGATTCTTCGGAAACAGGCGCGCCCAACTATCCGTCCAAGTGGGAACTCTCGGCGGCCAGGGGAAACTCGGCCGTGCGCTGGCTTATTGGGCACGGCGTAAATCCCAACCTTGTGCGCAGCGTCGCGTACGCGGACACAAGACCACGCGTGCCCGCCACCATACCGGGGGCCGCCTCCCAGAACAGCCGTGTGGAATTCAACTTCCACCGGCCCGAAGTCATGTCAACAATCGTTGGCTATTAGAGCAGTTCATGAATGAAAGGATTTGCGGGCAAATCCTTGCCGCGAAAATGCAACGGCATACGCGTTAAAAAGTACGGGTTTCTGCAATTTGTATCCGGAAACCAAGGGAACATACATTGAATTATCGCAACTATCTGATCTGGGCGCTGGTCGGAATGCTCCTGGTGGTAGCCTTCAATGTCCTGTATCAGCAGCCGGTGCGCAGCAATGAAGTAAGCTACTCCGAATTTCTGGAAAGGGCGAAAAAACAGCAGGTCGCAGAGGTTCTGATCCAGGGCACCAAGCTCTCTGGCTGCAAACTTTCCGGTCACTTTACCGATGGTTTGACCTTCACGAGCTACGCCCCCGACGATCCCGGGCTTGTGGAAACCCTGGTAAGCAACGGCGCGGTCATCAAGGCCGGACCCATGGAAGATTCCCCCTGGTATATCGTTTTCCTCACGTCCTGGGCTCCGATGATCCTGCTCATACTCTTCTGGGTCTTTTTCATGCGCCAGATGCAGGGAGGGGGAGGAAAAACCATGAGTTTCGGCCGGTCCAGGGCCAGGATGATCTCCCAGGAATCCGCCAAGGTGACCTTCGAGGACGTGGCCGGGGTGGATGAGGCCAAGGAGGAGCTTGCCGAAGTCGTGGATTTTCTCTCCAACCCGAAAAAATTTACCCGCCTGGGGGGGCGTATCCCCAAGGGGGTACTGCTCATAGGCCCGCCCGGGACAGGCAAGACCTTGCTGGCCAAGGCCGTGGCCGGCGAGGCCGGAGTCCCTTTTTTTTCCATATCCGGTTCGGATTTTGTGGAAATGTTTGTGGGCGTGGGCGCGTCGCGGGTGCGGGATCTTTTCGCGCAGGGGAAAAAAAACGCCCCCTGCCTCATATTTATTGACGAGATCGACGCCGTGGGCAGACAGCGCGGCGCGGGACTAGGCGGCGGTCACGACGAGCGCGAGCAGACTCTCAACCAGCTCCTGGTGGAGATGGACGGCTTTGAAGCCAACGAAGGGGTGATCCTGATCGCGGCCACCAACCGACCTGACGTGCTGGACCCAGCCTTGCAGCGTCCGGGCCGCTTCGACCGCCAGGTGGTGGTGCCGCCTCCTGATATCAGGGGACGCAAACATATCCTGGAAGTGCACAGCAAACGCACTCCCCTGGCCGACGACGTCAACCTGGAAACTCTGGCCAAGGGCACACCGGGATTTTCCGGGGCGGACCTTGAGAATCTGGTCAACGAGGCCGCCCTCACCGCAGCCAAGGAGAACAAGAACGCCCTAACCATGCTGGATTTCGAAAACGCCAAGGACAAGCTGCTCATGGGCAAGGAAAGGCGCACCATGGTCCAGACCCCGGAAGACCTGAAAAACACCGCCTACCATGAAGCCGGACACGCCATTCTCAACCTGCTCCTGCCGGAAACCGACACCCTGCACAAGGTGACCATAATTCCGCGCGGCCGGGCGCTCGGCGTCACCATGTACCTGCCGGAGGAAGACAAGAACACCTTGAGCAGGGTTGAACTTGAAAGCAAGATCACCATGGCCTTCGGCGGCCGGGCGGCGGAGCTTATCATCTTCGGCAAAATGACCACCGGGGCGGCCAACGACATTAAACAGGCCACGGGAATGGCCAGGTCCATGGTCTGCAAATGGGGCATGAGCGATATGATAGGCCCCATAGCCATTGGCGAGCAGAACCAGGAAGTGTTCATAGGCCGGGAATGGGTGACGAACCGGGACCACAGCGAGGAAACCTCCCGTCAGGTCGACGCCGAAGTCAAGCGCATCATAGACACCTCCATGAGCGAGGCGGACCGCCTGTTGCGGGAAAATATCGACTGCCTGCACCGCGTGGCGGCGGCGCTGCTGGAACGGGAGACCATCACCGGAGATGAGGCCGTACGACTGATGCGGGGTGAGACTCTTCCGCCATTGGATCTGAAAACCAACCCGCGCAAGCTGATCACCACCAAGGATCTGGAAGAGCGCTCGGCAAAGGCCAAGGGCGCGGCGCGCGGGAAAAAAGGCGGCAACGGCAAAAAACACGGCCAGCCCGAGGGCGGGGAGACGACGCGGGAGCGCGCGGCCTCTCCGCTGGGAGCCGCCTTGTCCGCCTCGGACGGGGAAAAGGCGCGGGACGCGGAAGATGCGGGAGAAACCGGGAACAATGGCCGGAGAACCGGAGATGACGACGAGCGAGCCGGAAAAGATACCGGGGAAAAAGACGGGGAAAGATGAATTTTATTCCGCGCCGCCTTGAGGGGCGGAAAAAGACGCGCCTGCGTCTCGGCGGGGGGCGTCTGCTGGATGTGGACGCCTTTTTTGTCGCGGGCATAGTGAACATCACACCGGACTCTTTTTCCGACGGCGGCCTTTACGCGCATACGGACGCGGCTCTTGGCAGGGTGCGGGAAATTTTGCGTCAGGGCGCGTTTTTTGTGGACCTCGGCGCGGAGTCCACCCGCCCGGGCTGCGCGGATATAGGGCAGGCGGAGGAATGGCGGCGCTTGGCCCCTGTTCTGGAAGCGGTTCTGCCCCTGCGACTGGCGCGGGACGAGCCGGAAAGCCCCGCTCCGCCTTCCTTCTGCCTTTGCGTGGACACCTTCAGGGCGGGCACGGCCGCCGCCGCCCTCAAAGCTCACGAAAACATCTCCGGGGCGCGGGTTCTGCCGGTCGACCTGATCAACGACATCTCAGGCGGTTTTCTGGACCCGGCCATGGATGAGACGCTTGCAGCGCACAAACCGGGATATGTGCTGGGCCACTGCCCGGTCCAGCCTTCACGCATGAGCGGGCGCGAGCGATACCCGGACGTTGCGGACGCCTTGCTCGCCTGGTTCTCCGCGCGTCTTGAGACCCTGGTCGGGAAAGGACTGCCGGAGGAATGCGTCTGCCTTGATCCCTGCATCGGTTTTGCCAAAAGCGATGCGGACGCTTTGCGCGTAATAGAGGCGCTGCCGCGTTTCGCGGCTCTCGGGAGGCCCATTTATCTCGGCCTGTCGCGGAAAAAGATACTCGGGACACTGACGGGTCTGCCGCCGGAGAAACGCGACGCTGCCACGGCGGCGGCCTGCGCCCTGCTGGCCCTTGACGGAGTAGATATACACCGCGTCCATGATGTGGAAAGCTGCCTTGCCGCCCTGAAAATCGCGGCGGCTTTCCGCCCGCGGCCCTGATCCAGGTTGCGTTTAAACTCGTTTTAGTGCAAGGCGCCTAACTTTTATCCGGAATTCGAATTAGAGCAATTTCACTTTGAAATTGCTCTCGCGGCCGCGAGAGCGGACGCCCGCCGTAAGCGAACTGTTTCAAGCGCTAATTTCTCTAATGGTTTCCGCTTGGAAATCTATACATACAGGTAACAGTTCACAGTCATTTTAGGGATAACGTGCGCCCTGACGCGCACAAATTTCCCGGCCGGATGGATGCCTATGGATTTCCCATGGTTCGGCGCACTGAACATCGGCTGGCGCGACGTTCTGGACATAGCCGTGGCCACCACGCTTTTTTATTACGTCATAGCCATGCTCAAGCAGACTAGGGCGGTCACGGCGATCTACGGCCTGCTGCTGCTTCTCATCCTCTATATCGTTTCCCGTCTCATCGGCCTGAACACCATTAACTGGCTGCTTGAGGGCATTCTCAGTTCGCTTTTCCTGATCGTGATCATCATCTTTCAGCGCGACATCCGTCAGGCGCTGAGTTCCCTGGGCGCGCACCGCCTGTGGCTGAACCATTTTTTCGGCAGAAAGGGCGACAGTTCCTATATCCCCCTGATCTGCGGAGCGGCCATGCATATGGCGCAACGCAAAATCGGCGCGCTCATCGTCCTTGAGCGCGATGTTCCCCTGGGCGATGCCGCCCAGAGAGGCGTGCCCCTGGACGCCGCCATTTCCATGGAACTGCTGATCAGCATATTCTGGCCGAACAGCCCGCTGCATGACGGGGCGGTGATCATCAGCCGCGGGCGGATCAGCGCCGCCGGCTGTATCCTGCCTCTGTCCACGGCCGTCACCAAGCGTGACTACGGCACAAGACACCGCGCCGCCCTCGGCATAACCGAGGAGAGCGACGCCCTTGCGGTGGTGGTTTCCGAAGAGCGCGGCGCCGTAGCGGTAGCCCTGGAGGGCAAGCTGACCACAGCCTTGGATGCTGTAAATCTCCCGCGCGTCATAATGTCCGCCATGGAGAAAACCCCGTGAAATTCAAGAACTGGGTGAAATTCAAGAACTGGAAAGATCTTCTCCTGGCTGGCGTCCTGGCCCTGATCCTGTGGTACGGGGTGACCGGCAGCGAGAAACTGGAATCCCAGGTGGAGGTACGGGTGGATTATCGAGGTCTGCCTCAGGGGCTGATCGTGCGCGAGGGTTTTGTAAACAGGGTGAACGTGCGCCTGCGCGCCTCCGCCGGGATGCTGCGCTCCATTTCCGGGCGCGACTACGCCTTTGACATGGACCTTTCCGGTGTGCGCAAAGGAGACAACCTTCTGGCAATCAACGCCAACAACCTGCCCTTCCACAGCGGGGTGGAGGTTATGGAAATCTCCCCCTCGCGCATTTATTTGAAAGTCGAGGGCATAGACAGCAAAAAAATTCCGGTGGAAGCGAAAATTCAGGGCGTCATGCCGGACGGGCTTCAGGCTGCCGTCTCCATCACCCCCCCGGAGGTTGTGGTCAGCGGGGCATCTTCAATCCTGCTGCCCCTCAACTCCATTGAACTGCCCCTGCATATCGGAGATTCCCCCAAGCCGGGCGTCACGGAAAGCAAAAAAATCCTTCCAGTCCCAGTGGGGGTGGAAGTCTCGCCCGTTGAAGTCAATGTAGCGGTGAACGTCAGCATAAAAATCAGACGGACGGCCCTGACCATCCCCGTGGAAGTCCAGGTCTCCGATGCCTATGAGGCCTCCGTACAGCCGGACAAAGTCAATATCGTCGTGTCCGTGCAGGAAAACATGAGGGACGCGCTGAAAGAAGTCAGAGCCCTTGTCCAGGCCGGGAACCTGCCGCCGGGCCTGCACCTTGCAAGCGTTCAGCTCGTTCTGCCCCAGGGGGTGGAAGCGCAGACCCCGGAACCGCCCCAGGTCAGCCTGCGCGTGGCCTTAAGGGACGCGCCCCC
>JAISZH010000083.1 GCA_031269345.1 Desulfovibrio sp.
CCAAATAGGCCTCAGAGTGAGAAGGAATTTTTACGAATTGTCGGGATGTAGCGCAGCCTGGTAGCGCACCTGAATGGGGTTCAGGGGGCCGGAGGTTCAAATCCTCTCATCCCGACCAGGAATTACAAGGGTTTATGATGAAGAATCATGAACCCTATTTTATTTTTCAGAAAATTTGCGCCACTCCTGTGCCACTTTTTCCGGTGAGCGCCTGATACAGAAATTGATGCGGCGCGGGAAAAATCGGCGCGAAAAACAGGATAAATCTCCCGTCGAAAAATTGCGCGATATGAAACGTCGTTACATTTCCCCGCGCTTCGGATAAGGTTCAACCCGAAAATTCAACCTCCGCATCCAGTCCCGCTTGATAAAGAAAAGATACCGAAACTGCCGCAAAGTCCGCTTAATCGCCCGGTCGATATGCTCTCGCGGATATCCATACCCGGCGGCGTTGCCGGGCAATGGATGATGACTTTTCTGATGGGTCGCATGATGCTCCTTTGCGCGCCCGTGTCTTCAGGAGAAGGCGATTGGCTTTAGCGCCCGTGATATGTGCTCGTTGGCTTTGGCACGGTCCTTTAACGCATAAAGCCTGCCGCCCGGCACAGGCGCGCGGGAACACAATGGCAGATAGCTTTGGCAAAGGCTTTTAACAGACGTTAAAAAATAGGCCCCGAAAAGTTTCCGGGGCCGGGAAAGAAAAGCCCCGCATGGGCGGGGCGGGGCGGTAGTCAGTTTAAGGGAGGTTTTGGGGGTATTTTCTTTTTAGCAAAAAACAGCCCGTTATATCTGTATATATTAACACTATAGGGGATGTATCGCGTCTGATATGTCCCCGGATGTTGCGTTACCGCCGTGCCGTGGAATGAGCCGCCCGGACCATAGACGTAAGTTGTTGATTGTCTGCCTGGGATATACTGTTGGCTTGCGATAACTCCGCTATTTGTATGTGAATAATCGGCCCTCCACATAGCGGCGCACGCGCCGACGCTTTGCGCGTGCGCGACAGCCTCGCTTTCATTTGTCCAGTCTCTGCCGCTCCATGCAGACCGCCCGATCAGGGCGTATCCGTCAGCGTCCATGCGTTTGATAATAGCGTCTATAGGCTCGTCAGGAAAAGGGAGCAATACGGGGGAGGCGCAGGTTTCTAGCGTTCCTTGCGCCTGTATTTGCTCAAGATTTTGCCCATTGTAATATGTTGTGTAGGCGTTCCTGACACAGCCAAAACCGCCGGCCGCAATGACGACAAGAAGCAACGCTCTCAGTATGTAAAACATTTTACCACTCCCTGCATGACCACACGCACCGCCCGACTATGCGAACCAATTCCACCAAGTCCCCCTGCGCGTCTATTTCCAGCGGGAACCCTATCTTTTGAGAAATCTGAGACAAGATTCTGGACGTTGGCTCACGCCCGTTTTCGTAAGCGCTGAGAGAACCCGCGCTGATTCCAAGTCTCCGATAGCAGATGATATGATGGGGCGGATTTTCCTTTCACGGAAATTTCACGCAAAATGCGCGCGATGCGCATATTTTCCTTGTCATGGAGGCACATGCTGGCCTTGCGCGACGCGGATGACCCGCGCGTGAAACCGCTTATCAGCGTTTGCCGAGGAGACCCGCCATGATCGCTCAAAACCAAATCCCCGATGCTTCTTCACCCGCCTTAACAGCGCAGTCCGCCGCCGATTCGGACGGTTCAAAGGCTTCAAACGCGCGCGAAACGCTTCCCGGATCTTTGCGGAGACGGTTTCCCCTGTCCGGATTTGGACAAGGCCTTTCCGGTCCCCTGGCCCGTTGCGCCCTTGTCGGCCTCGTAACCCTGTGCCTGCTCATACCTTTGGGACTCGTCGGGGATATGGTGAAGGAGCGCTGGCATCAATACTCGGCAGCAGTGACAAACCTTTCCGACAGTTGGGGCAACGCCCAGACAGTCAGTGGTCCGGCTTTGCTTATCCCTTACCAGGTGTGGGAAGACGTCGCGAAAGTCGTAAAGGTCGAGGTGAACGGCAGGGAAGAGTCCAGAGAAACCTTTGTCCGTGAACTAATCACCCACCACAAGGTGGTGCTGCCGGCGGATCTGGCCTTCAACGTCCGCCTGGACCCGGAGATTCGCTACCGGGGCATCTATCGGAGGGCTTTATACAATGCGCCCGTAAACGTCAACGGCAACTTCGTTTTGCCGGGGAGAAACGATTTCTCCGGCAACGTGCAGAAAATTCACTGGGATAAGGCCTGGCTGTGCATAGGTATAAGCGATCTCCGGGCTGTTTCGGAAGCTCTTCCGGGACGTTGGGAAAACGCGGACCTGCCCGCTTACAGTCCCGGCACAGACGCGGGACAGCTTTTGGGCAGCGGTTTTCATGTCGGTGTGGCGCTGGACGAAAAAGAGGCAGGAGCACGGCGTTCTTTTTCCTTAAAGCTCAAAATCAGGGGCAGCGGTGGGATATATTTCACTCCGGTCGGCATAAACACGCGCATTTCCATGAGCGGCTCCTGGCCGACGCCAAGTTTTCAGGGCAACCTCCTGCCCGCGGAACGTTCCATATCCGAGCAAGGTTTTACCGCTGAATGGAGAATCCCGAATCTGGCCCGCACCTATCCCCAGAGCGCGGATTTGGACAGCCCGGAGTACGGCGGCAAGGAACAGGCAGACACGTACACGCGCGCGCACAGGAGCGCCATCACCGCTTTTACCGCCGGGGTGTACCTCTTCGAGCCCGTCACCCTTTACAGCATGGTGGAACGCTCCGTGGATTACGGGATTCTTTTCATCTCCGGCACCTTTGTGGCCCTGTTCGCCTTCGAACTGGCGGGACGTCGGCGTTTGCACCCCGTGCAATACGCCATGGTCGGTCTTTCCATGTCTTTGTTTTATCTGGTTATGCTTTCCCTGGCCGAGCATATGTCGTTCGGCCCGGCCTTTGCCGTGGCGAGCGCCGTCACCGTGTTAATGAACGGCCTGTATATGGCTTCCGCGATGCAAAGCAGGTTCAGAGGTCTTTTTATGGGAGGGCTGCTTACCGGACTTTACGCCCTGCTATACTCCATTTTGCAGATGGAGGATCACGCCCTGCTGATAGGCACAGGTCTGGTGCTGGCCATGATGGGCGTGCTTATGTTCGTGACCCGCAAGCTGCCGCAGTCGGACACTGCGGCCGGATGATGGCTGCCATGCGCGATTGCGCCTTTCGTCCGGATGCGGTAATGTTTCCGGTGGGATAGTCCGGCATATGTCGGGGCATATCCGGCATATGCAGGGGCATAAAGGAATTTCTGATGCAAACCGTCCTGGTGATTGAAGACGAGTCGTCCATAGCGGACACGATTGCGCACGGCGTTGAACGCGAGGGCTATGTAGCGGTCCGTTGCGAGCGCGGCCTTGAGGGCCTTGAGCGGCTGAAAGCCGGGGACTGCGCCTTGGTGGTGCTGGATATAGGGCTTCCTGACGTGAACGGTTTTGATTTGTGCAAGGCCATTCGCGCTTTTTCCGATGTGCCGGTGATATTCCTGACGGCGCGCGACGAGGAGATCGACAAGATTGTGGGCCTTGAGATCGGAGCAGACGATTATGTGACCAAGCCCTTTTCCCCACGCGAGTTGGCGGCCCGGATCAAAACCGTGTTGCGCCGGGCGCGGGACGGGCCGGCCGCAAAAGCCGCGCCCCCTGCGCCGGGCAATGGGCTCGGCATTGATACGGACAAGTTGCAAGCCACTTACGCCGGCCGGCGGCTTGAGCTGACCCGCAGCGAATTCAGACTTCTCTCTTTGCTGGCTGCGCATCCGGGGAGGGTCTATTCGCGCGAGTCCATCATGGACACCCTATGGGGCGCGGGCAGTCCCAGTCTTGACCGCACGGTTGACGCCCATGTCAAATCCCTGCGCGCCAAATTTCGGGAAATCGACGAAAGCCTTGACCCCATACTCACGCACCGGGGCACAGGCTATGCCCTGCGTGAGGGATTGTGAGCCGGGCGTGAGCCTGCGCCTGCGCGTCATCATTACCTTCGCCCTGCTGATGGCGGCATCTTTCACAGTGGTCATCCGGCTGATCCTCAGTGATGTGCGGCCGCGCTACCTTGAGGCCGTTGAGGAGGCCATGGTGGACACGGCGGAATTCATCGCGGCCATGCTTTCCAAGAGCCTGGAGGGGGAGGACATCCGAACGCAAGACATAGAAGCCGTCATGGAAGCCGTGAGGAAAAGAAGCTTTGAGGCGCGCATCTACAATATTGTCAAGCGCGGCGTGTCCATGCAGGTCTACGTGACAGACGCCCGGGGGATGCTGCTCTATGATTCCACGGGCAGACATCAGGCCGGCGAGGACTTTTCCCGCTGGCGCGACGTGTACCTCACCCTGCGCGGCCGGTATGGGGCGCGGTCCACGCGCGCGGTCGCGACAGACGCTTCCACGCAGGTGCTTTTCGTCGCCGCGCCCGTGCGAAAGGACGACAGGATCGCGGGCGTGGTGTCCGTGGGCAAACCCACAAACAGCATTTCCTTTCTCATCGACATCGCCAAAAGGCGTTTTCTCTTCAGCCTCCTGATCGTGGGTCTCGCGGCCCTCGCAGTCTCCGTGGCTCTGTCCTTCTGGATAACCCGTCCTGTCAAGCGGTTGATCGACTGGGTTTTGTCCGTCCAAAGAGGGGAAGGCAGGAGGCTTCCGCCCCTCGGAACGTCGGAGATCGGGGTTTTGGGCGCGGCAATGGAGGAAATGCAGGCCAGGCTGGAAGGGAAAAATTATATTGAGGATTATGTGCGCGCCCTGACCCATGAACTCAAGAGCCCGCTCACGGGCATCAAGGGAGCGGGAGAGATCCTGCGCGATCATGTTACGGATGGGACGGACCTGAAGTTTCTGGACAATATAGACAGTGAAGTTAACCGCCTGCACAGCTTGTTGGACCGTATGCTCCAGCTTTCCCGCCTGGAAAACGTGCGCGCAATCAACAGGACGCGCTTCGGCGCCCAGGTTTTTTTCCAGAGCCTGGCGGACAGTTTTCATGCCCGGCTTACGGCCAAAGACATCCGCCTGGAGCTTGAGGTGCAGGATGGCCTGGTCATGGAGGGCGACGAGCTTCTGCTGCGCCAGGCTGTCGGCAACCTGCTCGCCAATGCCCTTGATTTTTCGCCCGCCGGGACTTTGATCGGCATCCGGGCCGTCAAAGCCGGGGACAAGCTTGGGATCACGGTGCGGGATCACGGCGCGGGCATACCGGATTTCGCTTTGGCCAAAGTTTTCGACAAGTTTTTTTCTCTCAGCCGCCCGGATACGGGCAAAAAGAGCACGGGTCTCGGTTTGCCCTTTGTGGCGGAAGTGATGGCCCTGCATGGAGGAAGCGTGTGCCTCGCCAATGCGGACCCCGGTCTGGAAGCGAAGATTGAACTGCCGTGTTGACGCCGGTCCGCTTTCCAGAGCAATTTCACTTTGAAATTGCAACTGGTGTTGGCGAATCAGAAAAATCCCATAAATCACCAGGCAAACAACAAATATTCCGAAGATTACCCAGACCATCTGACAGGCGGGTTACTGGTGTTTGTCTTTGCTGTGTCTTGCCGGTGATCGCCGGTCTTCAGCATGAGTTCTGGCGGCTGGCCGAGCGGCAGTTCTGCGCGTTGTTGTTCCAGCTGCCGCCGCGTTTCACGCGGTTCGAGCCTCTCAGGACAGAACCCCGAAGCGTTCCAGAACGGAAAACGCGCCGCCGGGCAAAAGCAGCGACAAAAGGGAAAAGCGGATCATAACAAAACGCATAAGTGAAAATCCTCCTGTCAGTAGAATGTTCAAGATTACTCACAGCGCCGTCAGCGCAC
>JAISZH010000130.1 GCA_031269345.1 Desulfovibrio sp.
GTGAGATGCTTACAGGCGGGCTTTGCCCGCCGTTACGCAAGCGTCTCAAGCGTAAATGCCATAAAACACGGAGGATAAAAAAAGGGACGGAAAATTCCGTCCCTTTCCGCAGGGTTGAAGAAACCGGATGCGCTCAGACGCTGATGTCCAGCGTTCTGCCTATGCCGGCCGCGCTCAGGACGCTTTTCTGGAACTCATAGTCGGGGCTGAGCCTCGGCGCGCTCATGGAACCCGTCGTGTTCAGCTTGTCGATTGTTTTGGTTATCAGGTCGGCGGCCGTGGTGTCTTTTATCGCCCGCTGGGCCAGTGAAGTCGCCCCCTGCGCGATTGCGGCGTTTGCTATATCCATGCTGTCTGTCTCCTTTTGCAGCGAATGATGCTGACTTATCCGCAATTCCGGGTAAAACTTTAGGCCTGGCTTTTAAATTTCAGTCGCCTCCGGATGTCGCCGTCCGTGACGAAGGGCGCGCACCAGGGCCTTTGCAGGCGCTTTGACGTTGTAAAGACGTGAAACGTCTGCAAAGGCGCGCACAAAACTATGCACCCTGCCCTCTCCAGCTTACACCCGCTTCGGCGTTTAACAGCGCAAATAAATTGCGCTTACGCCTTCGCGGCGGGCGTCCGCTCTCGCGGCCGCCAGAGCAATTTCAAAGTGAAATTGCTCTGGCATTTACGCATTTCAAGTGGATTGCCCCCTCCCTGAAGGGAGGGGCGGGTAGGTATACCCGGCAAAACCGGGCGTCAAGCGGAAATCTCCCTGAAGGGAGAGGCTCAGGCCATAAAGGAAATTTCGGGGAAATGCTCCAACGGCAAAGCCGGCGTCAACCCGTTCCGCTACTAATCCTTGGCCTTTTTACCCAGCGGCCGCACGGCGAAGCGGTATACCTCGCTGATTTCGCGCTCGTATCCAGGATAAAAGCCCTTGGGCATGCCCAGTATTATGCGCGCCCCGCGGTTGAAATGCACCAGCAGTTCCCCAGCCTTTTCGTCAAAGGCCAGCCCTTCTATCTCGCCCTGGCGCTTGATCTCGGTAAAGGTCTTTTCCAGTGTGACAGTGGCGAATGTTTTTTCAGTAATATTCACACGGTACAGGTGATCCGGCTCGTCATAATCGGCTTCTCCGTCATCCGCCGTGACGAACAGGTACCCCTTGTAGTAATAAACTCCCTGGACCCATTGCGGCACAGGGGCTATGTGTACCTTGCGCAGGTATTTGCCCGTGTCCAGACTGTATTCGTAGAGATAGTTGCCGCTGTTGCCGCCCACCCAGGAGCACATCCAGACGGTACGCTTGTCGCGGTCCACGCAGATGCCGGAAACTTCCTCCTGTCCGGAGGAAGGTTCGAATTTGAAAGAGCGCTTGAATTTCAACGTTTCCGCGTCATGGATAGCGATTTGGATGTCCTTGCCCACGCCGTCTTCAAACCATTCCGCGCTGATGAACAACTCGCCGTTGAACACGTCGATGTCGCCGATGTGGTTGGATGGAACGGCATAGCCTTCAAAGGGGTTTTCATTGGAGGCAAGGAGCTGGCCGTTTTTGTCATACTTGTAAATGGCCTTGCTGCCGCTGACGTAGTAATGTTTGTCGTCCACGGCTATGCCCTGGCGTCCTTTCACCTCAAAGGAATCTTTCAGTTTGTAGGCGAAAGTGGGGAGCTGGCCGGCATACTTGCCGCCTTTGCCCTTGGCGTGAGCAGAGGACGCCCCCGCCAGCAGCAGGATGATGAAAAGACCGAGAGTGATTTTTTTCATACCTGATTCTCCGGTTGAAACGGTTGCGGGATCCGGACGAACGCACTTCTGGGCTTGCTTTTGGTTCGCCGGGCAAAACGGGTAAAGAAGGAAGCCGCGCGTAACTGGTGTCTGATCGCAAAAATAACGAACATGTTTTTATGGCTATTTTTGCAGGATCGTCGGCGGAAAAGCGTAGTTTTCGGCTGAGTTACGCCGCTTCGCGGCGCATCGGCCTCACGACCGATGTTTACTGATTTCCGCAACAATCAGTTTAGCCGGTAAAAACGGTTCTGGCAACCGCGTTATGTCGCGCGTTGCGTTTTTTCCGGTCGGACTTGCCGGGAAAACGCTTTGCTGATAGTGCATCCCCAAAAGCGCGGACGGCAGGTACGCTGTGTCCGTTGTTTTGCCGGAAAGCTGGCGTGGAGGGCGCAATGGATATTTTGGCGGAAAAAAAAGCCGCTCTGGCGAAAAATTTGCAGTCTTTGGGCAGCGTGGCCGTCGCCTTTTCCGGAGGCGTGGATTCTACCTTTCTTTTGCAAATCGCCCATGAAACTTTGGGCGACGGGGCGGTCGCCGTTACCGGGCGTTCCATGAGTTTTCCAAAACGGGAGCTTGAGGCGGCGGAAAACTTCGCCGCCGCGCGCGGCATCCGGCATTTTCTGGTGGATTCCGAAGAGCTGGAGATTGACGGGTTTTCCGACAACCCCGCCAATCGCTGTTATATATGCAAGAAAGCCCTGCTCGGAAAAATTCTCGAGTTGGCTCAAGCGCGCGGGATAGCGGCGGTCGTTGAGGCCTCGAACATGGACGACGAGGGGGACTACCGGCCCGGGCTTCTGGCGGTCGCCGAGCTTGGCGTGCACAGCCCGTTAAGGGCCGCGCATCTTGGTAAATCCGAGATACGCCTTCTTTCGAAGGAGATGGGCCTGTCTACCTGGGACAAACCCTCTTTTGCCTGTCTGGCTTCGCGTTTTCCCTATGGGGAGAGAATTGACCGGGAACGGTTGCTGCGCATTGACGCGGCGGAGCAGTTTCTCCTGGATCATGGCTTCAGGCAGGTGCGGGTGAGGTTTCATGAACAGGGCAGGCTCGCCCGCATTGAAGTGGATGAGACGGGTTTCGGGCTTTTTGGGCAGGAAGAGATCAGAAACAAGGTACACGCGCGCTTCAGAGAACTGGGATTTGCCTATGTATGCGCTGACTTGCAGGGCTACCGTACCGGCAGCATGAATGAGACGTTGAAAACCCTTTGAGAACGACTTCCGCTGTCGCGGGAATTTCAACGGCCATAACCGACTCCGTTTCCGGAAGTTTCCGGCAAGACGGGCGCATCGTCTTGACGGACGCGCTGGAGTTTCATATTTTGGAATTGTGTAAAATACCTGTCACGGAGGACGGCAGGAGAGTTTGGCCTTGGTTGAAATTTTTGGATTGCGACACAAAGGAGGAGTTTCTTATGCTCCAGCAGACATATCCCGAACTGCAAAAGCCCGTGGCCCGGCTGATGGAAATGAGCGCGGACGAAATCTTTCGCCGCCAGAAAGATTCTTGGGATAAGGCCCGTTGGGATGAAGCGGCCCGGATGCGTATGTCGGAAGCCAAAGGCAGGGCTGAAGGCAGGGCTGAAGTTGCCGCGAATTTGCGGAAAGCAGGGCTTACCGTTAGCGTCATTGCCGAAGCAACCGGCCTTACCATTGCGGAAATTGAGGCTCTGCCGGCAGAATAGCCGTTCCGTTTCAAAACTTTTGTCAAAAGCCCGCATATCGCGCTCCTATTGTTGCGCTCCCACCATGCGCGTGTAGAGGTCGTTCATATCTTTGCCGGTCGTGCC
>JAISZH010000003.1 GCA_031269345.1 Desulfovibrio sp.
CAAAAATAACGAACATATTTTATGGTTATTTTTGCAGGATCGTCGGCGGAAAAACGTGGTTTTCCGCCGACTTACGCCGCCTACGGCGGCGCAAAACCCTTCGGGTTTTGTAGTGTTTACTTTTGCAAGTAAACACTAGAAACGCTTTAGGAGAGAACCTCGTATTTTTTTGCAAAGCGCCTACGGAAATCATCAATGATTTTCATATGATCAAATGCGGTATCCGGCAGAGCCGACAAGGGAAAGAAGCGCGCGCGCGCCGCGTCGTCCCCGCCTTTGAGGGTCTCCGGGGTTTTTGTCCGGGCGATGAAAACAGCGCTTACCGTGTGCATTCGTGGGTCACGCCGGGGATCGGAGTAAACTCCGAGCAGTTCCCGCAGTTGCAAAACCAGACCTGTTTCTTCAAGACCTTCGCGCAGGGCGGCCGCTTCGACGCTCTCGCCCGGCTCGACAAATCCTCCGGGCAAAGCCCACCCGAGGGGTTCAAAGCGGCGCTCCACAAGCACGATTCCCATGCCGGGGTGGGGGATCAACACATCCACCGTGAGGAATGGCCCGTTTTGTCCCTTGAAAACAAATCCGCACTTCGGGCAGGTTGTTTCGCCTCTCATTTCATTCGCCTCAGGAGCGCGGCGTCCGTGTCTCGCATACGTGCCTTGCATTCGCCTTGCATTCCTTGCATTCGGGGCCGCGTCCGCCACTTATAAATCTAAGGGATATTTTAAATAAAGGCAATGATTTTGCGGGGGCGGTTTAACAAAAAAACTGGCACAGAACTGACAAAATGGAAACTGGGAAAGAAAAGCACTCACGACGACTGTCATAAATGCTTGAAATTTTGGGTGCTTGACGCAACTGAGCGATATAAATAGCAATATGTTTTTATTTAAAACTTATCCGTAGATAACTAGACATTTTCTAAAAACAGCTATATGCTTTTCTGCAATGGAGACAAGCATATAAACGTAAAATCCCGGGAAGTATCCGATGCGTTTTGGGCCATAGTAGAGCCATTGATCAGGTATTTTCGCGAGTGGGAACGTCAAGGCTTTTCTTTTGACGGCCGCAATCAGCGCATTAAAAAAAGTTAATATTATTTGCGGATAAGTTCTAAGTTTCATTTTTATAAAATGCAACCCGATATTTGTGAAAACCCCGTCTCATTTTTTATTGCCCGGACTGGGGAATAATTATTTTTCACAAGCGATCCCGCGATGTTTCTGTCCGTTTTCCATATATACGCAGGCCGGGCCAAGGCGGTGGCATATTTCGTGCTTTCATTATATACGCAGGTTGGGCCGGGGCGGTGGCGTATTGCGTACTTTCATTATATACGCAGGCTGGGCCAGGGCGGGCATGTTTCGTGCTTTCATTTGAGCGACCCGCAACGTATAGCCGCCCGCCGGGAGGCTGGGCGCCTTTACTGGAAATGCCTATGAGTGAAGAACGAAAAAGAAGTTTGCCGGAACTGGCGGAAAGGTTCGCGTACCGCCTCAACTGGATTAACGAGCGGGTCTGCGCGGCCCTTGTGGCGGCTACCGTGATCATTGTCTGGTTCGGTGTTTTCGAACGGTATATTTTTGCCATGGGGATGATCTGGACCGAGGAGTTGGCGCGGTACCTGATGATCTGGGCCGCTTTGATGGCCGTTCCCTGTTGTGCATACCGCCGCGAGCATATCGCCGTTTATCTCCTTTTCTGCCGGCTGCCCAAGTCCTGGCAAAAGCCGGGGCGTCTGATCCTCGACTGTGTTGGGCTGCTTTTTTTCCTTTTTATGTTCGTCTACGGCCTCGGCATGGTTGAGCAGGGCAAGGCGGAGTTCGCCTCCATCTTCGGCATGACCATGGTTGTTCCCTTTATGTCGGTCGTGGTTTGCAGCCTGCTGACGATGATCCAGATCACGGTGACGATGCTGCGCGATTACAGCGGCGTCAGGCCGATGTTCGAGCTGGAAGACACGCACACGAACTGAGGAGAACAATTCATGATCATCGTAGCCAGCATTTTTTTCGGCCTGTTGCTGATCGGCGTTCCCATCGGATTCGTGCTCGGCATTGCCGGCGTCACCGGGTTGTATCTCATCGGCGGCGACAACTTTTTAACCATGGCGCCCAAGCGTTTTTTCGAGGGTCTTAACCTCTTCACCTTCATGGCCATGCCGTTCTTTATCCTGGCCGGCGAAATAATGAACCGGGTGGGCCTTACCATCAGGCTGACCGCCTTTGCCGACTCCCTGGTGGGCTACTTGCGCGGTGGCCTGGCCCATACCAATATGGTCGCCTCCGCGATGTTCGCCTGCATGTCGGGCGCGGCGGTTTCCGATGCGGCAGCCCTCGGCAACACCCTGGTCCCGGCCATGATCAAGGCGGGCTATACCCGCCCCTTCTCCTGCGCAGTAACGGCTGCAGGCGCCATCATGGGGCCGACCATTCCGCCCTCGAACCTGATGGTCATTTACGGTTCCTTGACGGGAGTGTCCATTGCCGGGCTGTTCGCGGCAGGGATCATTCCCGGCCTCTTGCTCGGCCTCTCGTGCATGGCGCTCATCGCCGCCATGGGCAGGAAGCTGGGTCTGCCCAAAAGGCCGGGCAGCCCTTCGCTGAGGGAAATTTTCTGGCGGTTCCGCGGCGCCTTGCTGGCTCTGCTCATGCCGGTCTTTATCCTGGGCGGCATTATCGGCGGTATAGTCACTCCCACGGAAGCGGCGGCGATTGCCGTGTTCTACGCCTTTGTGCTCGGCACCTGCGTGTACCGCAACCTGACCTTTGCCGTTGCCGTGCAGGTGCTTATGCGGACGGCGCGCATCACAGGCGTGGTGTTCTTGATCATCGCTTCGGCTTCCATCCTGAGCTGGTGGATGACCTTCATGCAGATTCCGCAGGCGATCGCGGCCAGCATCCTGTCCGTTTCCAGCAACCCGCTGGCGGTCAAGGGGCTTATCCTGCTGCTCCTCCTGGGCATCGGCATGTTCATGGACATCAACGCAGCCCTGATCATCCTGGCCCCGATGCTGGTTACTCTGACGGCCGGTATCGGCATGCACCCCGTGCATGCGGGCGTCATGATCATTCTTGCCCTGAACATCTCGCTGATGACGCCGCCGGTCGGGGCGTGCCTCTTTGTTCTCTGCTCGATAACCGGAGAAAGTCTCGAAGGGATAACCAAGGCCCTCTGGCCGTTTATCATTGTCGAAATAACCGTCCTGGTACTCGTGACCTATTGGACGGAACTGACCATGTTTGTTCCCAAACTTCTGCTCGGAATGTAGAGCGGGTAAACCTAAGACAGAGAGGGTTCTATGGCGTTTTCCAAAAAATTCATGACGGTATTGGCCGCGGCCGCGCTGGTGGTCTTCATGGCTCAGGGCGCTTTCGCCGCCAAGAGCATCAAGCTCCATCACATCAACCCCAACGAGAATTTCGGCAACCCCTCCGGGGCGAGCGCGCTGGTGTTCAAAAACCTGGTAGAGTCAGGCTCCAACGGCGCCATCACGGTGGAAATTTTTCCCAACAGCCAGCTCGGCAAGGACAATGAAGTTCTCCAGCAGGTGAAATCCGGCATCATCCAGATGGGCATCCACTCCACCGGCGGTCTGGCCAGCGTGTACCCCATGATCTCGGTTCTGGATATTCCCTTCGGGTTCCCCAACCATGCGGCGGCCTATAAAGTGCTGGACGGCCCCTTCGGCAAAAAACTCGCGGCCGACATTTCCGCGAAGACCGGCATGCAGTGCTTGGGCTTCAACGATTCCGGCGGCTTCTTCCAGATCAGCAACTCCAAACACGCCATCAAGAGCGCCGGGGACATGAAGGGACTCAAGATCCGCACTATGAGCCTGCCCACGCACCAAAGTTTTGTCTCCAGCCTCGGCGGCCAACCCGTGGCCATCTCCTGGTCGGAAGTGTACACCGCGCTCCAGACCGGCGTTGCCGACGGTCAGATGAACCCCATTCCTATTGTGGAGTTCGCCAAACTGTATGAAGTGCAGAAGTATCTGACCATCACCAACCACCTGTTCGCGCCCCAGATGTGGATGGTCAACCAGAAATTCTGGGACAGCCTCAACGATGAAGAAAAAGTTTTGATCAAGTCGTCCGTGTATGCCGCCATCACCACGAGTCGCGGCATCGCCAACGCCATTGAAGCGTCCGACAGGGGCCTTCCCTTCCTGAAGAAAAAAATGGAAGTGAATTCCCTCTCGTCCGAAGCCAAGGCGGAAATGTCCAAAATCGCGGTTCCGGCCGCGCGGGCTATCATTGAAAAGACCTTTGGCGACGAAGGCAAGGCCCTGCTTAATGAATTCCTGGCCGCTGTTGCCGAGGCCGGTAAATAACCTAACCCTCCTTTTCCGCCGCCCCGGGATGTGGGCGGCGGAAAAGACCAAGGATAAAGGAGCATGCCGAAGAAACTACCGCCGACAGTCAAGGCCCTGCGCTGCACCATCTGCGGCAGGGAATACGCCCCGGACGAAGTCGCCTACGTCTGCCCGGATCACGGGAATGAGGGTATCCTGGACGTGGTGTACGACTATGCCGCCGTGAAGGCGCGCCTTTCTCCCGAAAGCCTTGCGGCAAACCGGGACAATACCATGTGGCGTTACCGTCCGCTGTTGCCGGTTGCGGACGATACGCCGGTACCGCCTCTCCCGGTTGGCTGGACTCCGCTCATACGCGCGCCGCGCATTGCAAAACTCGGCGGCGTGGCCGAGGTGTTTTTGAAAGACGATTCGCGCCAACCCACGGGGTCGTTCAAGGACCGGGCCAGCGCCCTGGCCGTCATGAAGGCGCATGAGGCGAATGCGTCGATTATCACAACCGCCAGCACGGGAAACGCGGCCGCCGCGCTTTCCGGCATGTGCGCGGCCGCGGCTGCGAAGTGCGTGATTTTTGTCCCCCAGAGCGCCCCCCCGGCCAAGATCGCGCAATTACTGGCCTATGGCGCCAAGGTCTACCTTGTGCGCGGCAATTACGACTCCGCGTTCGACCTCTGCATGCAGGCGGCGGCGGAATATGGCTGGTACAACAGGAATACCGGTTACAATCCCTATATGGCCGAAGGCAAGAAAACGGCCGCTCTCGAAATTTGCGAACAACTGGGCTGGAAAGCCCCGGACAAGGTATTTGTGGGCGTCGGGGACGGCTGTATCATCAGCGGCCTGCATAAAGGGTTCAAGGACTTGTTCGCCCTTGGCTGGATTGACCGCGTTCCCGCTCTCATGGGTGTTCAGGCCGAAGGAAGTGATTTCATGTACCAGACATGGAAGCAGAAGGCCGACCCGCTCACATTCCCCCCTATCAACGCGGAGACTGCGGCTGACTCCATCTCCGCCTGCCTGCCGCGCGACAGGATAAAAGCCTCGGCCGCCATTCTTGAGACAGGCGGCGCCTGGCTGCGCGTTTGTGACGCGCGCATTCTCTCGGCTATCCCGTTGCTTGCCGCGAACAGCGGCGTCTTTGCGGAACCCGCGGCCGCGGCATCGCTTGCGGGGCTGCTCAAGGCCAAGGAGGAGGGGCGTATCGCCCCGACCGACACGGTGGCCTTGGTGGTGACCGGCAGCGGCTTAAAAGACGTTGCCGCCGCCATGAAGGCCTGCGAGGACGCCCGAAGCGCCACCGTCACAGTGGAGCCGTCTTTAGCGGACGTGCGCCGGACGGCAGGAGAATTATTCACGAAATAACAGCGTGTAATATTACATAATATCTTGTTTTTACACGATAAAACAACAAGAACGCCCAGGCGGGCGGTCTTGTCGAACGTACTTACCCAGAAGGATAACAGCCATGTTGGATCTCAGTATCAATGAAGCCGGCCTTGCCAATGCCGTGCGGCGGGCCAAGGAAAAAAACATCATCATTCCCACTTTTGAGCAGATGCGCAACCCGGACTCCATTCCGGCGCCCATTAAGAAAAAACTGGCCGGCCTGGGCCTGTGGGATCTGGATCCGGCGAACCTCTTCCGCATCTCCTGGAAGAACGAGCCCAAGGCTTCCGGCGGCGGGTACGGCCATGTGAACTATCTGGAATTGCCGTCCTCGCTCACCGGGGTCAAGGCGCGCATCGTGCTGCTGCTCGGCAAGTGGTTCCCGACCGGCGCGCACAAGGTCGGCGCGGCTTTCGGCTGCCTGGTGCCGCGTCTTGTCACAGGACAGTTCGATCCCACCGTGGAAAAGGCCGTCTGGCCTTCCACGGGCAACTACTGCCGGGGCGGGGCGTACGATTCCAACCTCCTGGGATGCGAATCCATTGCCATTCTGCCCGAAGGCATGAGCAGGGAGCGGTTTGACTGGCTGGCCAAGGTGGCCGGGGAAACCATCAAGACTCCGGGAACCGAGAGTAACGTCAAGGAAATTTTCGACAAGTGCCGGGAGCTGCGCAACTCCGGCGACAAGCTCCAGATATTCAACCAGTTCGACGATATGGGCAACTACCTCTGGCATTATACGGTCACCGGCCCGGCCATGGCGGAAGCGATCAAGTCGCTGATTACCAAAGACAGCCAGTACAGGGGCGTGGTGCTTGCCACCGGTTCCGGCGGCACCATCGGCAGCGGCGATTATTTGAAGACCCTGTACCCGACCTCCAAAATCGCCGCTTCCGAGGCGGCCCAGTGCCCGACCCTGCTCAACAACGGTTTCGGCGACCACCGCATCGAGGGTATCGGCGACAAGCACGTTCCCTGGGTGCATAACGTCAAGAACACGGACATGATCATAGCGGTGGATGACGAAGTGCCCATGAAGCTCATCCGTCTGTTCAACGAGCCGGAAGGCAGGGAATTCCTGATTTCCCGGGGCGTTGATCCCAAAACCGTGGACAACCTCGCGCTGATGGGCATCTCTTCGGTGGCCAACACTATCGCGGCCATCAAGTTCGCCAAGTACTACGAGCTGACCGAGGAAGACCTTGTCCTGACCATGGCCACGGACTCCATGGAAATGTACGGCAGTCGCCTGCGGGAAATGGAAGAGGAGCGCGGTAAAATGGACCTCGTTTCTTCGGCCGTAGCCTGGAGCGCGCTGCGGCAGACGGCCGTGGATCTGCTGGAAGAGCTTACCTACCAAGGCAGAAAGCGTGTCCACAACCTCAAATACTACACCTGGGTTGAGCAGCAGGGCAAAACCTACAAGGAAATCCAGGCTCAGTGGTACGACCCCACCTACTGGTCTTCCGTGCCTGCGCTCGGGCCGGAAGTGGACAGGCGCATCGACGAGTTCAACCAGCGTACCGGACTTCTGGCCAGCCTGTCGTAAGGAGATGGCCATGCCCATGGACGCCGCCGGGATTCACTACACGGAGCGGGCTGTTGCCCTGTGCCGGGACTTGGTGGCGTGCCCGGGCGTTTCCGGGGACGAGGGCGCAACTGCCCGCGTTCTGGCGGACGCCATGCGGCGCATGGGGTTTGATTCCTTGCATGTTGACCGGTACGGCAACGTGATCGGCCGTATCCACGGCACGGGCGCAGGGCCCTGCGTTCTCCTGGACGGGCATATGGATACCGTTCCCGTGCCGGATCCGGCGGTTTGGAACAGGCAGCCTTTCGGCGGCGAGATCGTAGACGGAAAACTCTATGGCCGCGGCGCTTCCGACATGAAAGGCGCTCTCGCCTGCATGGTCTCGGCCGCGGCTCTCTTTGCCGCAGAAACGGAACGGAAGTTCAACGGGTCCCTGTGCGTCGCGGGCACCGTGCATGAAGAATGTTTCGAAGGCATTGCCTGCCGGGAAATATCGGCGGCAATCAGGCCCGACTATGTGATCATCGGCGAAGCCTCGGAACTGAACCTGAAAACAGGGCAGCGGGGACGGGCGGAAATCGTGTTGCAAACTTTCGGCAAACCGGCCCATTCGGCCAATCCGGACGCAGGTGCCAACGCTGTTATCATGATGATACACCTGCTTGAACGGGTCGAGGCGTTTGCGCCGCCGACCCATCCCGTTCTGGGCCAAGGCATTACCGTGGTCACGGATATTGTGTCCAGCCCGTATCCCGGCTCGTCCGTGGTGCCCGCCCGGTGCCGGGCAACCTGCGACAGGCGGCTCCTGGTCGGGGAAATACAGGAAGATGTTCTGCGTCCTTTCCAGACGGCCATTGCGGAACTCAGCGGCCAATTCGCCGATTTTCACGCAACCGCCTCCATCGCCCGGGGCGAGGCCCAATGCTATACGGGCCAGAGCATTGAGGCCGAGCGGTTTTATCCCGCCTGGCTGTTCGACGAAAATGAGCCGTTCGTGCAGGCTGCGCTCGCATGGTTGCGCGCGGCGGGGCTGGACCCGGCGGTTTCGCACTATTCGTTCTGTACCAACGGCAGTCATTACGCCGGGGAAGCGGGTATCCCGACCCTCGGGTTCGGGCCGTCCCTGGAACGGCTGGCCCATACCGTGGACGAGTATATCGAGATAGATCAGATCTCCAGAGGCGTGGCGGGGTATGCCGCCATTGTTGGCGGATTGTTATGCCAGAGGTAGCCGGGTGGGAAGGCATTCTCCCCAGCGGCCAAAGACAGCAAGAGAATCCATTATGCGAATCAGGTTTGACAACGCACGCATTTACGATGGCACCGGCTCTTTGCCTTTTTCCGGCGGAATTTTCGTGGAAGGCGGACGTATTGCCGCTATTGTGCGCGGCGGCGAAAAACCGGAAGCGGATCGGGTGATTGACGTCAAGGGTATGGCTCTTGCCCCGGGATTTATTGATGCGCACGGACACACGGATTTATTGATCCTTGACGAACCCATGCTGTGGGCCAAACTGCGCCAGGGCGTGACAACAGAACTTTTCGGGCAGGACGGGCTGTCGCTCGCGCCGCTTCCTTTTGAGCACATCAAGGATTGGCGGGACTGTTTGGCCCAGTTGGAAGGACGTTCCGACGCCATAGACTGGAAGTTCCGCGATACGGCGGGATATTTGCGGCTCCTGGAAGAGCGGGGTGTCGGCATTAATGCCGGGTATCTGGTGCCGCACGGGAACGTGCGGCTGGAAGTCATGGGGCTGCGGCCCCGAATTGCCACGGATGCGGAAATAGAGGCCATGTGCGAGGTCTTGCAGCGCGAGATCGACGGCGGCGGCATGGGGTTTTCCACCGGGCTTTTGTATGCGCCCTGCCTTTACGCGGACCGGCGGGAATTGACCATGCTGTGCGCAGTGGCGGCCCGGAACGGCGTGCCTTTTGCCATTCATCAGCGGAGCGAGGGGGATGATATTATCGCGTCCATGCAGGAGGCCATAGCGGTAGCGCGGGACAGCGGGGTGCATCTGCATTTTTCCCACTTCAAACTTTGCGGCGGCGGCACGTATAACGAGCCGCTGTTCGAGCGGATGCTGGGCCTTGTGGACGCGGCCGAGGCGGAAGGCATTGCCATTACCTTTGACGTGTACCCCTATATTGCGGGCAGCACCATTTTTGGCGGTATCCTGCCGCCCTTTGCCCATGCCGGCGGGAAAGACGCCATGCTGGCGAATTTGCATAACCCGGAATTCAGGACGCGGGTCCGGGAGGCGATCAACGCCCCGCCGGGCGGCTGGGACAACTTCGTAGCCTTTGCGGGCCTTGACGGCATTCTGATTGCCAACGTCCAGAGCGAAAATAACCGGGGCCTCGTGGGCAAAACCATGCGGGAAGTCGGGGAAATCCGGGGCAAGGATCCTTTGGAAGCGGCCATGGATTTGATTGTGGAAGAAGAGAACAACGTCACCATGATCGATTTCTACGGCAAGGAAGAGCAGGTGGAAGCGCTGATGCGGCGCCCGGAAATGTGCGCCAGCACGGACGGCCTGATGCTGGGAACTCCGCATCCGCGCGCGTATAACGCCTTTGCCCGGTTTCTTGGCGAATATGTGCGGACACGCAAGGTGCTGCGGCTCGAAGAGGCTGTCCGCAAGATGACGGGCAAACCGGCGGAAATTTTCGCCATCCCGGAACGCGGCCTGCTGCGGGAAGGCTATTTCGCGGACATCGTGATCTTTGACCCCGCAACGATCCGCGACAAGGGCACCTTTGCCGATCCGCGTCAGCACCCGGACGGGATTCATCTGGCCATGGTCAACGGAGAGGTGGCGTACGCTTCCGCGTCTTTATTCGAACAGGAATACACGGCGGAAAGGCCCGCCGGAAAAATACTCAACAGGGAGTAAGCCAAAAGGAGCAGAATTGTCATGGATTTTTCAAAGATTAATGAACTGGCCAAAAAATACGAACCCGCAATGACCAAATTCTTGCGCGACATGATCGCCATTCCCTCGGAAAGCTGCCAGGAAGAAGGCGTGATCAAGCGGATTGAGCATGAAATGAAAAAAGTCGGGTACGACAAGGTTGAAATCGACCCCATGGGCAATATTATCGGGTATCTCGGCACCGGGCCGCGCCTGATCGCCTTTGACGCTCACATCGACACCGTGGGCGTTGGCGAGCGAGCCAACTGGAAGTTTGATCCATACCAGGGGTACGAGGATGCCGAAACCATCGGTGGCCGGGGCGCGTCGGACCAGGAAGGCGGCATGGCCTCCATAGTCTACGGCGGCCTGATCATGAAAGAATTGGGCCTCATTCCCGCGGGCTTTACCGTGGCCATCGTGGGCACGGTGCAGGAAGAAGACTGCGACGGTCTGTGCTGGCAGTATATCATCAAGGAAGACGGCCTGAAGCCTGAGTTCGTGGTCTCCACCGAACCCACGGACGGCGGCATTTACCGGGGACAGCGCGGCCGCATGGAAATCAGGGTGGATGTACGAGGCACCTCCTGCCACGGTTCCGCTCCTGAGCGCGGGGACAACGCCATTTTCAACATGGGCCGCGTCCTCGGGGAACTGGAAGAATTGCACAAGCGCCTGAAAGACGACGCTTTCCTGGGCAAAGGCTCCCTGACCGTTTCTCAGATCTTCTATTCCTCCCCCTCCCGTTGCGCCGTTGCCGACGGCTGCTCCATTTCCATCGACCGCCGCCTGACCGACGGCGAGGACAAGGAACTGGCGCTGGGGCAGATCCGCGATCTGCCTTCCGTTAAAGCCTTGGGCGACAGGGCAAAAGTGTCCATGTACACCTACGAGGTACCGTCCTGGACCGGTCTTGTGTATCCCACGGACTGCTATTTCCCGACCTGGGTTCTGCCCAAGGACCATAAGGTGACCAAAGCCACGGAAGACGCCTACCGGAACCTGTTCGGCACGGAACCGCGCACGGACAAGTGGACCTTCTCCACCAACGGCGTGTCCATCATGGGCATGTTTGGCATCCCGGTGGTCGGCTTTGGGCCGGGCAAGGAAAAAGAGGCCCATGCGCCGAACGAAAAAACCTGGAAGCAGGACCTTATAACCTGCGCCGCCCTGTACGCGGCCCTGCCCGGTGTTTACGCCCAGCAGAACAGTTACTGATATCCGCATTGAAAAGTAAACTTTTCCCCGCGGAGGATCGTCAGCCGAAAACGCGGTTTTCGGCTGACTTGCGCCGCTTTGCGGCGACAGCGGCCGCCGGGCCGCTGTTCA
>JAISZH010000088.1 GCA_031269345.1 Desulfovibrio sp.
TTTTCCTTAATCAATATCGGATATGAAATCAGGATGCTTATAGCGCGGTTGATTTTGTCATAGTCATCGCCGGAATCCACCTGGTCGGTCAGGAGCCTTGCGTTGTAATACTCCATGCGTTTCCATATGGAAGGTTGGGGAGCTACCTGGAGTTCCACAGCAACAGAATTACCACTCTGGGTCACAATTCTCAAGTCCAGGATGCCGAGCTTGCCGTCTTTGTGCCTCCGCAACAGATGCGGGTCGATCACGCGGATGTCCCGGTACTCATCCGCAGGCAAGTCGAGAACGGCCTTCAAAAAATCCGCCAGAACCGCAATGTTCTTTTCTCCGAACATGTTTTTGAAAACCACGTCGTAGCGAGGCGAAAGCGGCTTTAGCTCCATTTTGTGCTGTTCTCCCTTGTTAGACAAATATAAGGCTTTTTTGCCCAAAATTCAAGTAACCGCAAGAGGAAAAACTAACGAGGCCTCATGTTTAAATGTTACAGCGTATCAGGCCGGCGTTGACCTTGAGGCGGGAGCATGCCTTGTCTGACGATGAACTCGCTCACCTTGTCCGCGCCCTTGCCGCTGCGCAGTTCTGTGAAGACGAAGGGATTGCCCGCGCGCATGCGCAGGCTGTCCTTCTCCATGACCTCAAGCGAGGCCCCGACGTGGGGGGCGAGGTCGATTTTGTTGATGACCAGCAAATCCGAGCGGGTAATGCCCGGGCCTCCCTTGCGCGGTATTTTGTCGCCACCGCTTACGTCTATGACGTAGATGGTCAGGTCGGCCAGCTCCGGGCTGAAGGTGGCCGAAAGGTTGTCCCCGCCGCTTTCGATGAAGATCAGTTCCAGACCGGGGTGGCGCGCCCGCATTTCCTCCACGGCCTGGATGTTCATGGAGGCGTCTTCTCGAATGGCGGTGTGCGGGCATCCGCCCGTCTCCACCCCGAGGATGCGGTCTTCCTCCAAGGCCGCGTTGCGTAGGAGAAATTCCGCGTCTTCCCTGGTATAGATGTCGTTGGTCACCACGGCCATATCGTAAAAACCGCGCAGGGCCAGGCAAAGGTGCAGAATCAGAGCGGTTTTCCCCGATCCCACCGGCCCTCCCACGCCCACCCGGAGGATGCGTTCGTCGTCCATTGCGATCAGCTCCTGAACATTCTCGAGTACTGCCGCTCATGCCTGGAAGCCGTCACGCCCAGGCCGGGCAAGGAAGAACCGATGTCCTCGTCCGGGACCAACGCGGCGGACGCAACGCTCCGCGCAACCAGAGGCATCAGTTCCAGCACGACTGCTTGGGCCGCGCTCTGTCCCAGAGGCAGACATTTACAAGCGGCCACGGCTTGGTTTTGCAGCCAGCCCATGGCATAGGCGCAGGCGGTCCGGCCCGCCGAGGGACAACCCAGAAGCAGCGCGGCCAGAGCAAAGGCGGCGACGTATCCGCAGGAACACCCGGCCAGCCAGGACGGCCAGAGATTCTGCACGCGCAGAATGCGGCAAAGCGCGAGCCCCATCTGCTCTTCCTCAAGCAAAAGCTCGGCGCTCTCCCGCCCGGCCAAAAGCAGCGCGTCCCACCGGAGGAAGTCGTACCGGTCCTCCCGTTGCGCCGCCTGGTGACAGCGCAGCAGGACGGGCAGGTCGAACCGCGCGAGGCCGGAACACAAAATGTCCAGCAGCCAGAGACGCAGGCCGGGTCCGTCCCTCACCAGCCCCTCGGCGCAGGCCCCCTCCAGCCCCTGGGACCAGGAAAAAGCGCCCACCGGCAGAGACTGGCCGCAAAGGTAAAGAAGCGAAGGCAGGGAATTGAGCCCGGCATCGCCCTGGTAGGACGCAAAATCCCCGTCGGCGGCCCCTGCCTGCGTCGGACCCTCTCGCGGCACGCTCACGCCCCTCCCTCATCCGCCAGGCTGTGGGCGCGGCTGTGGGAGCGGATAAGGGAGTGGCCGTGAGAGTGGGCTTGAGGCAGGCCGGGGGCGTAGGCGCCGCCTTCCGGAACAAAGGGCGCCGTCTCCCTGCGCAGGGAGAAACCCAGGCGTTCCAGCATGGCTTCCAGGACGGGATCCGGCTGGATGCGCAGCCAGAGATTCCCGATCTGCGCGGGGGTATGCCGGTTCCCCAAATGATAGCAACCGCGGGCCAGAAGCCGCCAGTCTCCGGCCACAGCGCTCGTAACCTCCTCCGGTTTGCACAGCACCAGCGCCAGGGTATCGTCCGCGGCAACCAGGACGTCGCCTTCAGCGAGCATCCGTCCGCGTTCGAGAAAGAGTCCGGCCTCCCGCCCGCTTTCCAGAAGCGCGCGCTGGCGCGCCTTGCAGCGCGCGGCATAGTCCAACGGGAGTCTCTCGCCGGCCTCAAGGTCCGGACGCTGTCCCAGGTTGCGGATAAATTCAAGCATGGGTTTTCTCCTGAAGCACTTTGGGGGCACCTCCAAAAATTCCGCTTCCAACGGGCTCCTGCCCGGATTCCAATTCGGAACAGGTGATAAAAATTCGTTAATTTCGGGTTTTTAGAGGTTCCCTTTATTGATACCCGCATTGAAAAGTGAACTTTTCCCTGCGGCTTCGCCTCCGCCATGCCAATTCGCTTTCTGCCGAAAGCGAATTGGCATCAGAACAGAAAATAGCGCTGGGACATGGGCAGTTCACGCGCCGGTTCGCAGGTCAGAAGCGCCCCGTCCGCCCGGACTTCGTAGGTTTGCGGGTCCACCTCGATGTTCGGCGTGGAACCGTTCAGAGGAAGATCCTTTTTCCCCAGTTCACGGGTCTTTGAGCAGGGCAGGAGGCGGCGGGTGACGCCCAGGCCGCGCAGTTCGTCCACACGGCCGCAGCCAAAGGCCGCTCCGCTTACGAAGGTTATGCCGCTGGCGGGGCCGGCCGCCCCGAAAACCCCGAACATCGGCCGGTAATGCACCGGCTGGGGCGTGGGGATGGAGGCGTTGCAGTCGCCCATGGGAGCGGCCGCTATGCAGCCGCCCTTGATCACCATAAGGGGCTTGACCCCGAAAAAAGCCGGTTTCCAGAGCACCAGATCCGCCAGCTTGCCGGTCTGCACGGAGCCTATCTCCGCGGCCATGCCGTGGGTTATGGCGGGGTTGATCGTATATTTGGCCAGATAGCGCCTGACCCGGAAATTGTCGTTGCCGCTGCCGACGTCTTCGGGCAGGGGGCCGCGCTGCGTTTTCATCTTGTGCGCCGTCTGCCAGGCGCGCAGTATGACCTCGCCCACCCTGCCCATGGCCTGGGAGTCCGAGGAAAGCATGGAAATGACCCCCATGTCGTGCAAAATGTCCTCAGCCGCTATAGTTTCCCTGCGAATGCGGGAATCCGCGAAGGCCACGTCCTCGGGCAGCGAGGGATTGAGGTGATGGCAGACCATGAGCATGTCCAGATGCTCGTCTATGGTGTTGACCGTGTAAGGCCGCGTGGGGTTGGTGGAGGAAGGCAGCACGTTTTGCAGGGAGCAGGCGCGCAGGATGTCCGGGGCGTGGCCGCCGCCCGCGCCTTCGGTATGATAGGTATGTATGGTCCGCCCCTTGAAGGCGGCCAGAGTGTCTTCCACAAACCCGCTCTCATTGAGGGTGTCCGTGTGAATGGCCACCTGCACGTCGTAAGCGTCTGCCACTTCCAGGCAGACGTCAATGGCGGCCGGAGTGGTGCCCCAGTCCTCGTGCAGCTTGAGTCCGCAGGCCCCGGCCTCGATCTGTTCGCGCAGGGCGCGCGGCCGGCTGGCGTTGCCTTTGCCCAGAAAACCGAAATTCATGGGCATGGAGTTGGTAGCCATGATCATACGGGCGAGATGCCAGGCTCCGGGCGTGCAGGTGGTGGCGTTGGTCCCCGTGGCCGGGCCGGTTCCGCCTCCCACCATGGTGGTGATGCCGCTGCACAGGGCTTCCTCCACCTGTTGGGGGGCGATGAAATGGACGTGGGAGTCCATGCCTCCGGCCGTGAGCAGACAGCCTTCCCCGGCGATGACCTCCGTGCCCGGGCCGATAATCACCGATACGTTGTCCTGAGTGTCGGGATTGCCGGCCTTGCCTATTCCGGCGATGCGCCCGTCCCTTATGCCCACGTCCGCCTTGACGATGCCCGTGTAGTCGAGGACTACGGCATTGGTGATGACGGTGTCCACGGCTTCGCCGCGTCCGTGCTGGCTCTGCCCCATGCCGTCGCGGATCACCTTGCCGCCGCCGAATGTTACCTCCTCGCCGTAGACGCAATAATCCTTTTCCACCGCGATCCACAAATCCGTATCCGCAAGACGGATGCGATCTCCAACGGTGGGCCCGAAAATTTCCGCATATTGCCCGCGTTCCATGCGCCTCATTCCGCATCCTCCCCGTTTGTCAGCAAAGGTCCCATGATCGTTCCCCTGAACCCGAAGATGTGCCGCCGCCCGCCAAAGGAGATGAGACGCACGGACCGCGTCTGCCCCGGTTCAAAGCGCACGGCCGTGCCCGCCGTGATGTCCAGGCGGCGGCCCAGGGACTTGCTCCGGTCAAAGACCAGGGCCGGATTTGTTTCGTAAAAATGATAATGCGAACCGACCTGCACGGGGCGGTCTCCCGTGTTCGCCACTTCCAGTTCCACCGTCTCCCGGTTGCGGTTGATGAGGATATCCTGTTCCACAAGTTTGTATTCGCCCGGAATCATAGTTTCCTCACTGTATCGGTTCGTGTACCGTCACCAGTTTGGTGCCGTCCGGAAAGGTGGCCTCCACCTGCACTTCGCGCAGCATCTCCGCTATGCCCTCCATCACGTCCCCGCGACTGAGCAGCTCCCGGCAGGATCCCATGAGCTCCGCGACGCTTTTACCCTCGCGCGCGCCTTCAAGCACGGCCAGACTGATGTAGGCGACGGCTTCGGGATAATTGAGCTTCATCCCCCTGTTTTTGCGCCGCTCCGCCAGCAGTCCGGCCACGAAGAGCAGCAGCTTGTCCTTTTCCCTCGGCAACAGGTCCATGTCGGTCTCCTTTTGTTCTTTTTCCGCAAGACTCAGAGGCCCCAAATACGCGGCGCGCAGCTTTCAAGGCGCAGCAGCAGAGGACGGGTGAGCTTCCAGGCGGTCAAACAGAAGCGTTTCGCCAGGGCCGCGTCCGCGCCCAGTCCCCGTGCGATCAACACTCCCCGGCGTAAAGTGGCCCCCGCCCGGATCGCGCCGGAGTTTGTCTTTCGCCCGCAACCCGGATCCTCGCACAGGGCCTGCAAAATTTCCCCGGCCTGCTTCAGGGCCTGGGCATCCGCGGCGTTTTCCGCGCGCCCGCAGGCGTAAAACACGGCCAGTACGGACCCGCCGCGCAAAAGCGCGGGGCCTTCGCCCTCGCCGCCGACAAGTTCCAGACGCTCGTGCAGAAGCGGAGTTTCATCCCGGTAAATGCTCATGGACTGCACAAATTCGCCGGAACTGAATTTTTCCCCGCAGGCCCCGCGCCCCAGGCAGGTCAGGTCCCAACCGATAAGGCGGCTTTGGGGGCGCAGGCGAAAAACCGTGCGCAGGCTGACCCTGGCGCCGTTGAACACGATGTTTTCCTGGGGGAGCCATTCCATAACCCCGTCTTCCAGATAAACGGCGCAGGACTGTCTTTGCTTCACCCCGCGCGCGTCCGCGCGGTAGATCTTCCCCGCGGCCGGGGTGGTCAGCAGGCAGTGGGCCTTATCCTCCAGGCGGCAGCTTACATCCAGGCTGTCTCCGCTCACCATGCCGCCAGGGGGGTGGAGCAGACAGCAGTGGCAAGGCAGCGCGGCGGCTTCGGCAGCCTTTTTTTCCGGGTAAAAAAGACGCTGCACGCGCAAGGGCCCGCTGAACCGCAGGCGGGAAAGCGAGGTGCGCCCGGCCTTTCCGCTGAACGAACAGGCGAGGGTGGCCGGCCAGCGGCGCTCGGAGGTGAAGGCGTGGGTCTGATCATGCATGGCGTTAAATATTTTTAAGGGAAAAGTTTACTTTTAAATGGCCGTCTGTAAGCATCCCGCGGCAGGGATTTGCGCTGCAAATCCCTGCGGAGCGTGTTAACGCTTAAAGTTAACGTTCTAAACGCCCAACAGTGCCTTTACCGTGGCGCCGTCCAAATCCCGCATAAAGCCGCGGGCCGCGATGCGCCCGCGCTCCATGATCGCATAGCGCTCCGCGACGCTGCGCGCAAAAGGCAGTTTCTGCTCCACCAGCAGAACCGTCATGCCCATTTCATCCATGAACCGGCGGATGGCCGTGGCGATTTCCCGCACGATGTTCGGCTGGATGCCTTCGGTGGGCTCGTCCAAAATGAGCAGGGCGGGTTCCAGAAGCAAAGCCCTGGCTATGGCGAGCTGCTGCTGCTGTCCGCCGGAGAGATCTCCTCCCCGGCGCTGAAGCATCTCCTTGAGCACCGGGAAAAAAGAATAGATGCGGGACGGTATCCGCCGGTTGCCGCTACGGGAGGAAAACAGGCTCACGCGCAGGTTTTCCTCTACCGTGAGCAGGGGGAAAATCTGCCGCCCCTGCGGCACATAGCCCAAACCGGCCCTGGCCCGCTTTTCCGGAGGAAAGGCGCTGATGTCCCTGCCGTTAAAGATTATGCGCCCGGAAAGCGGAGGGAGAATGCCCATGAGGCAGCGCAGCAGCGTGGTCTTGCCCACCCCGTTGCGGCCCATGAGGCAGGCGCAGCTTCCGGGCGGCACCTCAAGGTCCACGTCCCACAGAGTGCGGCTTTCCCCATAGCTTTGGTTCAGCGACTCAATTTTCAGCATCGGCCGCCCCCAGATAGGCTTCCACAACGGCCGGGTCGGAGCGGATCGCGTCCATATCTCCTTCGGCCAGCACGCTCCCCTGATGGAGGACCGTCACCTTGCCGGCCACCGCCCGCACGAACTCCATGTCGTGGTCCACCACAATGATGCTGTGTTCTCCTTTCAGATCGCGCAAAAGCTCTATGGTCCGCTCTATCTCCCCGGCCGTCATTCCCGCGGCCGGCTCGTCCAGAAGCAGCATCCTGGGCTTCTGCGCCAAAAGCATGCCGATTTCAAGCCATTGCTTCTGCCCGTGCGAGAGCCTGCCGGCGATCAGATCGCGCCGCCCGCCCAGGCGGATGCGCTCAAGCGTCCGGTCGAGGAAATCCTCGTCTTCGCCTGACAAATGCGCCAGCAAAGCGCCGGGAACGGTTTTTTTCCCCTTCAGGGCAAGCTCCAGATTGTGCTGCACCGACAATTCCTCAAAGACCGAAGGCTTCTGAAACTTGCGGCAGATCCCGGCCTCGACGATGCTCACCTCATCCATGGCCAGCAGGTTGTGCGCGCTGGTGAACCAGGCCGATCCCCGATCCGGACGGGTCTTTCCCGTAATCACGTCCATCATGGTGGTCTTGCCCGCCCCGTTCGGGCCGATGATGCAGCGCAGTTCGCCTTCCTCCACGTACATGGTCAGGTTGTTCAAAGCCTTGAAGCCGTCGAAGCTGACCGAGATTTTCTCAAGATACAGGCAGATGCGGCTTTGGCCGCGCAATGCCCCGGGCGGGGAAGGGACATGACGTCCGGGGCGCATGCCCCGGCGGCTGTTGAACTCGTCCAGAATGGCCCGGGCGGCTTCCCGCATATCCCCCGCCGCATCCGGAAAGGGCGTCTGCCCCCCGCGCCCGGACGAAAGGAGCGCATCCTCCGGCTTTGCGCTTTGTCCAGGCTTCGGAAGCTCTCCGGCATTTCCGGACCCGGAGACTTTCACATCTGAAACGCTCTGAGGAGATTCACCCGCAAATCCATGCCGCCGGATATCCGCGCTCTGTCCGTCGTAAGGATTATTTCCAGCGCCACTCGCTTTAGCGGCCATCTTCAGCCCCCGTCGGTTCGCCCGCTTTGGGGGCGGGCGCGATTTTCCCGGCCGGAATTCGCATCAGGCGCTCGGGCAGCCCGGCAAGACCGTGCGGCAGAAAAAGCGTCACCAACACGAAAAGCGCGCCCAGGAAAAAGAGCCAGACCTCCGGCAGGGCCGTCGTAAACCATGTTTTCGCGAAGTTCACGGCCAAAGCGCCTAGAATTGCCCCATAGAGCCTGCCTCTGCCTCCCAGGGCCACGCACACGACCATCTCCACGGAAAAAAGAGGGGAAAAGACGCCGGGATTGATGATGCCCACCTGAGGCACATAAAGGGCGCCGGCAATGCCCGCCAGAATGGCGGAAAAAACAAAGGCCGCAAGTTTTACGTCCTCCACCCTGTAGCCCATGAAACGCGCCCGGCTTTCCGCGTCGCGCACGGCCACGAAGACACGTCCCAGGCGGGAGGCCACGATCAGGCGGCAAAGCAGGAAGCCCGCGATCAAAGCCAGGGCGGACGCGCAAAACAAGGCCGTGATCGTCTTTTCGCTTTGCAGGCTGAAGCCCAGCAGGCTCTTGAAATCCGTAAGGCCGTTGTTGCCCCCGAAACCCATCTCGTTGCGGAAAAAAGCCAGCATCAGGGCATAGGTCATGGCCTGGGTGATGATGGACAGATAGACCCCGGACACGCGCGAGCGAAAAGCCGGCCAGGCGAAAACAAAGGCCGCGAGTCCGGGAACGAGTAAAATGAGCAGGCAGATAAAGGCGAAGCTGTCCGATCCCCACCAGTACCAGGGCAGTCCTTTCCAGTTCAGAAAGACCATGAAATCCGGCAGGATCGGATTGCCGTAGACGCCCCGGCTCCCGATTTCGCGCATCAGGTACATGCCCGCCACGTATCCGCCCAGGCCGAAAAATGCTCCGTGCCCAAGGCTCAAGATGCCCGCATAGCCCCAGATCAGGTCTATGGAAAGGGCCAGCAGCGCAAAGCACAGATACTTGCCGAGCAGACCCACCGTATAACCACCGATATGCAGGGGCGATCCCGGCGGAAGCAGGGAGCAGACGACCACGAGAGAGCAGGCCAGAGCCGTTGCGCCTGTGACCAGAATGGTCGCACGATCCCAAAGGCGTTCTTCGCGCATCTCAATTCTCCGCCGCGCGCCCGCGTTCCGGGAAAAGACCCTTGGGCTTGGCCTGCATGAACAGTATAACCCCGGCCAGCAGGATGATTTTCGCCAGCATGGCCCCGCTCGCCGGTTCCAGGAGCTTGTTGGCGAGACCCAGGATCAGCCCGCCGCAGAGCGTGCCCCGGAGGTTGCCCACTCCGCCGAAGACCACGACCATAAAAGAATCCACTATGTAACCCTGTCCAAGGTTCGGGCCGACATTGGTCAGCTGGCTCAGGGCCACGCCGGCCATGCCCGCCACCCCGGAACCGAGGGCGAAGGTGAAGGTGTCCACGGCCGGGGCGTTCACCCCCATGGTTCTGGCGATGGGACGGTTCTGGGTTACGGCGCGCACCTCAAGGCCCAGCCGGGTTTTGTGCATGATCAGGTAGATCAGGGCAAAGACGCAAAGGCAAAAGCAGAGGATGTAGATGCGGTTGCTGGTGAGACTGAAATTCCGGGTTATATGCAGCATTCCGCTCATGAAGGCGGGGCTTTCCACGGCCCGGTTCATGGGCGAGATCAGTGTGCGCACGGCCTGTTGCAGGATCAGGCTCACGCCGAAAGTGGCCAGCAGAGTTTCCAGGGGCCGCCCGTAAAGATGGCGGATGATGCCGCGCTCAAGCAGGGCGCCGATGCTTCCGGAAACCAGAAAGGCGGCTGGAATGGAAAGAAGCAGGGCCGCGCCGGGTTGTCCGGGCAAAAGACGCTGCATGCCCCAGACCGTATAGGCCCCGAGCATGACCAGCTCGCCGTGCGCCATATTGATGACCCCCATCACCCCGAAGGTGACGGCCAGCCCGATGGAGGTCAGAACCAGAACGGAGCCGAGGCTTAAACCGAAAAAGAGCGTTTCCAGCATGGAAGCGCGCTCGGCCGAAACGCGCAGATTATACAGGGCCTTTTCCGCCGCCGCGGCCACCGCCGGGTCCGCCGCCTTCCGCAGGTTTTCGAGAACTTGCCCGGCATTTGGCGGAGCGTTATCGGCAAGCAGCCGCACCGCGTCAAGTATCTCTTCCGGAGTTGAAGCCGGGTCGCGCGCGCGCAGCAGGGCCAGCGCCCCCTCCAGGCGCTGCCGGACCTCGGGCGCGGTTTCGTCGCGCAGCAGGGAGTAAAGCAGGTCCTTGTCCGCCTGACCCCGCTCAAGCAGGGCCTCCACCGCCGCCTGGCGCGCGTCCGCGTCCGGATGGCGCAACCGGCGGGCGCTCAACAGGCTCAGGAGTATCTCGCGCTGGCTGTTGTTCGTGCCGACCTTGCGCAGGCGGGTTTTGTCCGGAGAGGCGAGGCCGGCCCCGCTCAGCGCGTCGCGGCTCTGTCCGTCCTCGCTTAAAATGAGCAAGGTTCCGTCTTCCTTGTCCACATAGAGCGCGCCGTCAAGCAGTGCGCCCAGCAGGCCCGTCGCGGCCTCCCCGTCGATGCGTCCCAAAGCCTCAATGGCCGGGTTTCGGTCGGCTACCCTTGAACTGCGCAAAGCTTGCAGCGTTTCCGGCTCAAGTCTCAACTCACTTCCCCCGGCCGTTTGCGCGGGCAGGAAGACGAGCAGGAAAAGCCAGAAGAGCGTTCGGCGGCGGAAGGACATAGCTACTCCGTTATAAGGGCGTTTCACACTTGAAACGCTCCGCGGGGACGCGAAGGCTTTTCGCGGAGACACGAAAGCGCCTTCGCGTCCGCGGGCTCATTTACCGGCGCCGCCGCACTTTTTGGTGACCGTATTGTAGTTGCCGCAGTTGATCGGGTCCGTCCAGTCCGCTTCCAGGGCCTTGGATTCCGGCAGATAGTCGGACCAGGCGTCTCCCGGAACTTCCTTTGGGGTTTCCCAGACTACCTGGAACTGTCCGTCGGCCTGTATTTCGCCGATCAGCACGGGTTTGGTGAGATGGTGGTTCGGCAGAAGGGTGGCCACACCGCCGGTCAGGTTGGGAACGGAAAGCCCGACAATGGCCTTCAGCACCTCGTCCACGGCGGTGCTTTTGGCCTTTTCCACGGCCTTGACCCACAGGTTGAAGCCTATGTAGTGCGCCTCCATGGGATCGTTGGTCACGCGTTTCTGATCCCTGATGAAGGCGTGCCACTTTTTGATGAACTCCGCGTTTTCCGGCGTGTCCACGCTCATGAAGTAGTTCCAGGCGGCCAGATGGCCGACCAGGGGCTTGGTATCTATGCCGGAAAGCTCCTCCTCGCCCACGGAGAAGGCCATGACCGGGATGGCCGAGGCGGTGACGCCCTGGTTCGCGAGTTCCTTGTAGAACGGCACGTTGGCGTCGCCGTTTATCGTTGAAATGATGGCGGTTTTTTTGCCGGCCGCCCCGAATTTCTTGATCTCTGCGATGATGGACTGCCAGTCCGAATAACCGAAGGGCGTGTAATTAATCATGATGTCGCTTTTATCCACGCCCTTGCCCAGCAGATAGGCTTCCAGGATTTTATTGGCCGTGCGCGGAAAGACATAGTCCGTTCCGGCCAGCACAAAGCGCTTTGCGCCCAGGTCTTTCATGAGATAGTCAACGGCCGGGATCGCCTGCTGGTTCGGGGCCGCGCCCGTATAAATCACGTTTTTGGAAGATTCTTCGCCCTCGTACTGCACAGGGTAGAACAACAGCCCGTTTTCGCCTTCAAACACCGGCAGCACGGATTTGCGCGACACCGAGGTCCAGCAGCCGAAAACGGCCGCGACCTTGCGCTGGGTCAGAAGCTCCCGCGCCCGTTCGGCGAACAGGGGCCAGTCCGATGCCGGGTCCACCACCACGGCCTCCAGTTTTTTGCCGAGCAGTCCCCCTTTTTTGTTCTGCTCCTCGACAAGCATGAGCATCACGTCCTTCAGCGTGGTCTCGCTGATAGCCATTGTGCCGGAGAGGGAGTGCAGGATGCCTACCTTGATGGTTTCGGCGGCGGCGTATGCCGCGCCGCCGGAAAAAAGGCCGCAGAAGAGAAGCAGCAGGGCGGTTTTTCTGAACATCTTCAGTCTCCATAATGTTGCGTTTGCAGGGTTATGGTTGTTGTCGCCTGACGCGGCAATACCCTGATCGCGCAAAAGCAATATGCGTTCCAAGGAAATTTCTCCGTGCTATATCCCTATGTTAGCCCCTTGAGCACGGTTCCGCCCACGGGGGAAAATTACATTTAAGTGTAAATACGGGCAAAATCACCTGATCCGGACGGCAAAACCGACATTTAAGTATAATCATTTTCAAAAACTTGCGGGCGGCGGCTTCGCCTCCGCCATTCCGATTCGCTTTCTATCTATAGCGAATTGGGATGAAACCCCGCCTTTCAGGGAGATTCCCGCTTGACGACCGGCTGTGTCGGGCATACTGTGGAGCAGGGAGAAACATGGGCCTGTATCTTGTCACCGGCATCGCCGGGTTCATCGGCTCGGCCCTGGGCAGGGCGTTGCTTGCGCAGGGGCACGAGGTGGTCGGCATAGACAATCTGAGCACGGGTTTTATGGAGAACGTCCCGGCCGGGGCGGCTTTTTTCCGCGGCGACTGCGGCGAGGCCGCATCTTATGCGGGGCTTCTGCCCAGGCGTCCTTACGACGCCATATTCCACATAGCAGGGCAGAGCAGCGGGGAAGTAAGTTTTGACGACCCCCTCCTTGATCTGCGCACCAATACCGGATCCACACTGCACTTGCTGCGCTTTTCCCTGGAAACCGGCTGCCGGCGGATGCTCTACGCGAGCAGCATGTCCGTTTACGGGGAGCAGCCTGACGGGGCCGTACGCGAAGACGCCTTCTGCCGCCCCACCTCCTTCTACGGGGTTGGCAAGCTTGCCAGCGAACATTACCTGCGCATATACGCCCGGTACGGGATATCCTCCACCTCCCTGCGCCTTTTCAATGTTTACGGCCCCGGCCAGAATATGGGAAACATGCGCCAGGGAATGGTGAGCATCTATATGTCCATGCTCGCGGACGGGGTCATCCGGGTCAAGGGACGGCCGGACCGTTTTCGCGATTTCGTGTATATAGACGATGTGGTCCGGGCTTTTCTTGCCTGTCTTGATCGCAGGGAGTCCGAAGGCAGGGAACTGAACATAGGCGGAAGCGGCAAGGTGTTGGTCAAGGACCTGCTGGACCGGCTCCTTTCCCTTTCAAAAACTCCGGCGCGGATCGAATACGCCGGGGAAACTCCCGGAGATCTCTTCGGCATCTGCGCCGACCCCGCGCTGTCCCGGCACTGCCTGGGCTATTCCCCGCAAACGGATCTGGACGCCGGGCTGGCCGCCATGTACGCTTGGCATACGGGGCGGGACGCCGGCTGATGCGCCCTTGCGGCAAAGCGGGAGAACTCTTCGCCGCCTTTTCCCGGGTTACGGCCGAAGCCTTCAAAGACGCGCGCCTCGTGTCCTGCCCCACCCTGTCCAAATCCCCCGAACAAGGCGATATCCTGCGCCGCTTCCTGAGCGGCGCGCCTGCCTGCCTCCCCGGCGCGGCGCTGTTCGTCCGGGCTGCCGCGCGCTATCTGGCCGCAAACGGCCTGCATTTTCTTTTCATGCTCTGCACGGTCCTTTATTTGCGCCTGCTGCGCCTGCCCCGCGGCCTGCCCGCCTGCCCCGCGCCGGCGCGGAGCGGTGGGCCGGACGTGGAGGCGGAGGAAAAAACACTGATCGTCATAGACACCTTCGCCGTTTTGCCCGGCATAGCCGTGGAAGGAATCTGGCGCGAACTCTATCTCAAAGGTCTGGAGGAGACCGCCAGGGACCGGGGCCACGAGGTGTTCGTCCTGGCCCGTCTGTACGGGAGCCGCAATCCGCTGCTGCTTTGGAAGGCCCTGCGCGTAATGGCCCGCAAACCCGGGCTGCTCCTTGAAGCGTCCCTTCTGCGCCCCGCCGACTTTGCAAGGCTGGCCCTGCACGTTCTGCTCTATCCCTTTGCTCTGGTCCGGCTGATCCGCTCCCTGGAAAATTTCCCCAACGACGCGCCGGAGCGCCATATCCGCGAGGCCCTGATCCGCGGAGCCGGGCAATGCGTCCTCATCGGCGAATCCCGGCGTCTTGCCGCCCGCGCGCTTTGCCGGGAGCTGGCGGCTTTGCCGCGCAAGGCGCGCGTCATATCCTGGTATGAAAACCAGACAGTGAACAAGGCCTTCCAACTGGGGCTCACCGAGGCAAAGGCCCTGGGCCTGCCCCATGTCCCGGTTACCGGGGCGCAGCTTTTCATCTGGCCGGACAGCCTGCTGAACAACCACCCGGACGATGCCGAGGCCGCCCTGGGGCTGGCCCCGGACCGGGTGCTGGTGAACGGGCCGCATTTTCTCCCGGAGGATTCCGTTCAGAACTACTCCGTCGGCCCTTCCCTGCGCTATGGCGAACTTTTCTCCGTCTCCCCGCGGCAGGCGGCGGATCGGGCCGGCGACCCGACCCTGGTTCTGCTTTCCTATCATCCGGAAGAAACAAAACGCGTGCTGGACCTGCTGCTCCCTCTGGCTCAGGAAAATCCGCGCGCTTTCATCTACCGTTTTCATCCGGCGGCGCGTCCGGAACATTACGCTTCTCTGTTGCCAAAGGCGCCGCGTCTTTCGGGAGGGCCCCTTTACGAGGCATTGGACGCCGCCGGGGCGGCGATCGGCTCCGGGTCCGGGTCGCTGGCCGAAGCCGTCGTTCTGGGCGTGCCCGTCCTGGTTGTGGAAGACGCCTCCGGCGTCCCCGGCCTCGGGCTGAATTATCTGCCGGAATACGGCCGGGGGACGCTATGGGCCGGTGTCAGGGATCGCGTTCAAATTGAAGAAGCCCTGAACCGCCTGCGCGCGGGTCTGGCCAACCCGGAACGCCCGGAAATGGTCCGCCGCTTCCGGGACCTCTTGTTCTGCGAACCCGGTCCAGAACGCATCCGCGCGGATTTCGATCTGTCGACGACAAATTATTCGGATTCCGAATAAAATGTGCCATTTTATTCGGAGAGCCGCAGGCAGGCAAAGCCCGCCTGCTCCTTGCAAAACCTACGGTTTTGGCGCCTGCGCGGGCAGGCGCAATTCGAATTCCAGATAAAAATTGGAGCAATTTTTATCTGGAATTCGAATTATTGATCGTGAACCGCTCTAAAATCCAAGTTCTTCGCCGATAATGACCACGTGCAAATCGGTCAGCCCAGGGCGGCGGCTCAGGATCACGGTGGCCTTGCAGATACGCGTGTCGCGGCGGCAGTCCGCGCATTCACCGCGCTGCACGCAGGGATTGTCGAGGCCCAGACGCTTGTTGTTCATGGGCGCCGCGACAAGCCTTATGCGCTGTTCTCCTTCCTGCCGGTTGCGGACTATTTTATTCGTCCCCGCCACCACAATCACCCGTTTCGGCCCGAAGATCATCGCGGCCACGCGGTTGCCGTTGCCATCGCAGTTGATCAGCTCGCCTTCAAGGGTCACGGCGTTGGAACTGCAAAGGAAGACATCCGAGAGCAACTGTTTGCGGCGGATGATGTTGCATTCTTCCGTGGAAAGCCCGCCTATGCCGTGATCCAGGATGGTACAGCCCTTGTCCGCCAGCTTTCGGCTGAGTTCCAAGGTCCGTTCCGTCCTCGACCCGCCGATGCCGACGGCTGAACCTTCGGGCGTCAGACCCAGAATGTGGGCCACAGCGCTTTCCCGGCCGGAAAAATAGACAGCCGTGAAATTGTTTTTGTTCAGGGCGTCAACCGCCCTTTTGCCCAGCATGTCGTTATGCCATTGTCTTACTTCGTCCATTTTCCCGTCTCCCGGTGTTTCAATCCACGCCCGGCACAGTCAGCCGGATGACTCCCTCCCGGCGGATTGGAACCGGGGGATTGCCCCTACCTTCCTCTAAGGGAGAGGCTACCGGGAAGGTATGCCCCGCTTTGCCGGGCGTCAAGCAGGGATCTCCCTGAACGGGGATCTCCCTGAACGGGGATCTCCCTGAGCGGGAATCTCCCTGAGCGGGAATCTCCCTGAGCGGGGAACTTCCTGAACGGGGAACTCCCTGAACGGGGAACTCCCTGAACGGGAATTTCCCTGAGCGGGGAACTCCCTGAACGGGGAACTCCCTGAACGGGAATTTTCCTGAACGGGGAACTCCCTGAACGGGAATTTCCCTGAGGGGAGAAGCTTCAGACCAAGGAAGCTTTGGTCAAAATTTACGGCGCGGCACTCGACCTTGAAGCGGTCTGCCGGATGGGGAGAATAGCCCTTTCATTTTGCACTAAAAGAGACTACTGTCGCGTCAAGCGACGATAGTGAGATGTCACGCCTGGAAGCATCTCGCGGCAAGGATTTGCGCTGCAAATCCTTGTGGGGCGTGCGCGCTTCAGCGCGAAGCGGCCCAGTCGCGCGCAAGGCAAACCATTTTATGCGGGGAGAAGGACGATGCTCCAAAAACATGACGATCTCAAGGTTGTCGTAGCCCGTGAATTGCGGGGCGGCAAAGGCGACGCGACCCAGGAACATTTTCTGGACGAGCGGCAGGCCAACGGCGCAGGACGCCTTTTCTGTAAATTCACCCTCCCTCCCGGCGCTTCCATCGGAGTGCACCAGCATGTTGGGGACAGCGAGGTTTATTATATGCTCAAGGGCAAAGCCCTGCTGACGGATAACGGAAACCCGGTGGAAATCGGGCCTGGCGACGCGCATTTCTGTCAGGACGGGGACACGCACGGCATTGAAAATATCGGCGATGCCGACCTGGAATTCATAGCCCTTATTCTCTACACCGGGCAAAGGGTCTGACCCCAGACCCGGAAGGAAAAGTTCCAGCGGCGAATTCCGGCGGCGTGCGCGAATTACAGCTTTCCGCACGGCAATCTGAACGGCGGCCGCTGTCGCCGCTTATATCAGCAAGGCGCACCGCGGGTTGTCCGTCTTACCGGTTCCGGAAAAAGCCCATGATATGAGGCCGCACTGTTTCCAGCCAGACCTTGTAGGCCGCCGGGAGCAGATGCACTCCGTCCTCGTCGAATTGCCGGGCCAGTCCGCCTTCGTCGTCGGACAAGGGCGTATAGAGGTCTATGTAAGGCAGTTCGCTCTCCCGCGCTTCTTTTTCCAGCATGCGGTTCAAGGCCCGGATTGAGGCGTTGAAGCCCCCCGAAGCGTCAAAACGCGAAGAAACCGGGATCAGAGAGCAGACGTGGAGTTTGAGTACCGGCAGGGAATTGAGCAGACGCCGCTGAATTTCCCTGTGCCGGCTGAAAAGCGGGAGCAGTTCCTCCTCATCCGGGGGCTGGTAGAAAGAAAGCAGGTCATTGATGCCGATCTGCAAAAAGAGCAGATCGGGGCGGACGGCGACGATCCGGCCGAGGCGGGAAAGGACGCCGCCGGTGGTATCTCCGTCCATGCCCCGGTTGCGCACCTGCAAAACCGGCATGCCGCTGAAAGCGCCCTCCCAGTCGAAACGCCAGGTGAGGCTGTCGCCCAGAAAAACCACCAGCATATCCACTCCCTGCCGACTTTGGATAACACTTTTACTCTCCGCCGCCAAGCGGAAGAATCTTCACCGGGAACCGGCATCGCCGCCACGTCGCGGGTCCTCCCCCTCTCCGGCTCTGATGCAGCCTTCCAGTATCTCTATATGCGCATTGAGCCGTTCAATGTTGATAAGCAAATTCCGGGCGCCGGCGTCCGAAAGGCAGTGCCGGCTCTCTCCGTGCGTCCAGTCCACGGGGAGCATGGGCGGCCGCGCGGGCGCGACAATCCCGGCACCGGCCAAAAACGGCCGATTAGCGCATCCGCCCAGGCCCGAACATAGAATCAAGGCCAGCACCAACTTCAGAAGCGTCATACGCACGGATTCCGTCCTCCTTTTCCCGCAGGGAATTCAATTTTGCCGCTTCATTTTCTCCGGCGGCGGCTTTTCTGCGCGCCTTTTCCGCCTCCACGCGAGCCGCGTCGCGCTCGGATTGCGCCCGTTTTGCGAAGCACCCACGGACGACCCATGCCAGAACAGCGCCAAGGGCCGCAGCCAGACCAAGCAGGAACTCAGACATTTTTCCCTCCCACGCTTACCTCCGCTCCGTCTTTGGAAAGTTTGAGATCAATGCGTCTTGCATCCATGCGATCCAAGAGCGCGAAGACATGCAACCCGCAAAGCACCCCCAGAACCGGAGGAGTAAGCACGCGCCCCTCCCCGGCGACCTCGGCCAGCAAAAGGCCTATGGTCAGAAAAAAGGCGATCCAGATTGTTATCTGGGTACGGCTCAATCTGCCGTCCGCACCGGTTATCAGGTCCGTCCATTTCACGCCGTGCCCCTCCATTGCGCGCGGCGCTCAAAGGCCGCGCGTTGCGGGTATCGCCCCCAGTAAGGCCGCTTGCGGAAAAAGCTTTCGTAGAAGCGCATCTGCTCTTCGCACATGGCGTCGATCAGGACGTCTTCGCCCCGCTCGCGCAAAATCTCCTCCAGAGCCGCCCGGCTGGCAGGCCCAAGCAGACCGTCTTCCCGCAGGGGAACCCGCGTGGCAAGCTCCGCTTTGCCTTCGTCCGCCCGGCACAGGTTAATCGCCCTTTGCAGGGTCGCAAAAGCGCGTTTCAGTCCTGCGTTGACCCCGAAATTGAAAATTTTGGCGCGCAGGGCCGGAGCCTTGGACAGACAGGCGGTCGGCGTCCAGAAGTTTTTCCGGTAGAACTCGCGCACCGCGTCCTGCAGACGGGAATTTTGCGCGGCAGTGGCGTTGACGTGTTTGCGCGCGCCGCCCCCGTTTCCTTTTATCGCGTCGATAACAGGCCAGCCTTCCCATTCGGGCCAGTTGTTGCGGGAAACGCCCCTGTAGGTCTCGCCTCCGTCGTCTTCAGGATTGTCGGCGTATTCGCCCTCATCCTGCAACAGGCGCTCAAACGCCCTGATAAAATTGTCGCCGTTCATCAAAATTTCCTTTATGGTCTGAAACCTCTCCTCTCAATATGGATTTCCGCATGGAAATCCGAACAGTTGCCGCTGTCGCCGCGAAGCGGCGCAAGTCAGCCGAAAACCGCGTTTTCGGCTGACAATCCTCCGCAGGGAAAAGTTTACTTTTCAATGCGGGTATCATAAAACCCCGCAAGCTCCGTCCGCAGTTCCGCCGCCTCCGCATCCAACGCCGCCAGCTTGTCATGGTCTGCCTGCACGGCCTCACCCTGGGCGATTGCCCGGAGCGGCCGCACGGAGGTGTCGTCGATTTCCGCGAGGCGGGCCAGTATCTCAGTGCGGCGTTGCTTGGTCAGTTCGGCAGGTGTCGGGTCCGGCGGGGTATCGCTCCAGCCATCCGGGTAAGGGCCATACTCCTTGATGATGTGCGGCTTGCCGTTGAGATAGCCGGATTTACCCCTATAATCCTCAATCTCTATCCATGCTCCGTTCTTTTCCGCAGGCCAGCGCCCCTCCGCCGTCGCTGTCGGCTTGTCGCCGCGCAGGGCGTTGACCGGGGGCATGGTGCCGGGCGTGGCCGTAAGGCTGTGGGTATATGGCCGCAGAGGATGCGTGTTGTCGTAGTAATGATTTTGCATGTTATACTCCAAGGAAGATTGCGGGCGTCATGCCCATATTTAAAACGCGGGTTTCGCCCGCCGTGCGGGGATTTATGCCGGTTCTGTCCGCGACGGGGTCATCAGTCCCCCAATTGTTTGTATTTATCGTTGACGGCCTGCCGCTACTGACACTGCGGTAGGGGCTTCCTGAACCGCTTCCGACCGCAAGCTCAACGCCGGGAGTCCAGATGGCCCAATGCCAGTGACTTTGCAGGGCGTCATTTTCAAAGCTTCCGGGTAGCCGGACAGTTCCATCCGCCGCCCGCAAGAACACCCCGCGCCCGTCCGCATAAAACATGTCCGGGACGTTGATATTGTCGCTGGATGCCACAATTTCCCAATCGCTTTTGAAATTCGCGGGAAGCGCATTAAGGGCCGCGCCGACAGCTCCGGACAAAAGATAGTTGTCCCCATTGCAGAAATACCAGCCGGGGGCGGACGTAGCCAAATCCTCCGGCCGGAAGGAAAGCAGGCGAATTTCGCCAAGCAGGCTCCCCCGACTGTCCACATACCCCTTATTGGCGATCTCCCCTGCCTGGACAGGAGCGGATATTTGCGCCCGGCCGTTTTCGTCCCGCGCGATGATAGTGTCGGCCGTCGCAGCGACCGTGCCGAAGGCGGGATTGAACTGCGACCCTGATTTAAGTATTTCCGGAAACACCTTTTTCTCCTCCTTACGCCGTAAGCACGGCGGTTATCCGTGCCCCGACGGGCAAGGGTTCGAAAATCCGGATTGTGGTGGAATCGATTTCTTTGTATAAGCCGTTCGCGGCTGCCGTTCCCGGCTCGCACAAAAGGCCGTGCAGATAAACTTTCAGAACTCCGGACCCCGCGACATGCGAGGGAACCGCAAACGTGCTGTTCGCCGCCAATGCGGACGTGAGCTTTGTGCTTTGCGCCGGGACCGTGTTGACCGTCATTTCCCCGTCAGAGCCGACGGAGATTTTTCCCGTAACTGTCGCGTTGCCCTTGACGATGCCCGCCGTGTCGTTGGTAGCCGTCGCGACGGCGGACGCCCCGAAGTCAATCCAGAGGCCGGTTTCGACGTTGTAAATCCACTCGTGACCGTCCCAAAGATTCACGATGTCGCATGAATTAAGCACGGACTCCCATCCCGGCGCCTGTGCCAGGGCGTAGTCCGTCAAGGTCTGCTGCCAGTCGTCGTCTTCCTCCGGATCGCCGAAGTCGTGCCCGTCCAGATAGGTGACGATGCCCTGCAAGGACTGGATTTCAGCCTTGATTTCCTCTGCCTCTTCCGCCGCGCCTTGCGCCGCTGAAGCATACCCGGAAGCGGAAGACGCGGATTGCGCGGCGGCGGATGCGCTACCCGCCGCCGCTGATGCGCTGCCAGCCGCATCGGACGCGCCCTCTGCCGCGTCGAATGCAGATTCTCCGGCGGCCTCCGCGCTGGCCGCGGCCTCCGCCGCCTTCACCTCTATCGCTTCCAGGTTCTTCCCCAAGGCCGAAGTTACGATCCAAAGGTCGAACTTGTCCCCGGCCTGCACCGGAAAATGCACCGTGACCTCGTTACTCAGCGCGTTCGGGTCCGTCCCGACTTCGGAGTATTGATACTTCCCGGTGTTATCCACGTCGGCGATTTTCGGGGTGCAAGGCATGCCCTGATATGACAGCCACAGCACATTGCGCGTCGGGTAGTACGGCACGGGCAGGGTGAGCGTTCCGCCCGCGGAAACGTCTTCCTCCGCCACAAAGCAACGCCGCACGTTGTACACGCCGGATTCCAGATAAGTCTCACTTGCCGCCAATTCCGCCGCATCCTTAAAGCCTTCCGCCGTATCGCGTATCGCCTCGAGCTGGCTCTTCAGATTGGCGAACAATTCTGAAAGATGGCTATAGAAGGCTTCAAGCAATGGCGGCGGGTCTGTAGTCGACAGGCTGGATTTAACGGCCCTGTATATCTCCTCTTGAAGCTCCTGTATCTGCATTTCCAGGCGGTCCAGGGCGTCTTTTTCCAGGACATCCGGAGAAAAGGCCCCGGCGTAAATCAAGTCCACAATCTGAGTCAAAGGGGTTTGCCGGTACAGCG
>JAISZH010000105.1 GCA_031269345.1 Desulfovibrio sp.
CATGCCAACATAGAGTATCTTTTTCAACGGTCTGTCCTCCTTGATTATGGCTCTGTGCCGGTGTTTTATACTTGGAGCATAACCCACGGGATGCAAGGATGGACAGACCTTTGTTTAGCCCTGTTCAATCATCATATCTCTTTTCAAGACGATGATTGAGGAAGAACACGCACAAGGCGCTGAAAAGGCCAGACAAGCGGCATGCGTAACCCCTTACCTGAACGGCATCATCGACGTAATGACTGATTGCATCCGTGACGTGGGTTTTCCAGTAGATCACAGACTCTGGACGGAAATTTTAGCCGTAGCCGCACGAGACCCATCGGTACGGGAAACATTTGCCGCCAGCGATAAGGCCATGCGGGCAGTATTCGTTGAGTTATTGCAAAAAGCCGCGTCAGCGGGAGAAATAGACGAATCCTTGGACTTTGACGCGGCTTCAGTCTGGCTCTATGCGCTTGTGGACGGTCTTATCGCCAGAACCGCAGACGATCCAACCTTTGATTTTCAAAAACACCTGGATGTTTTTGAAACGTTGGTTCGACGGGCTTTATCCCCACAGCATTAAAAAGGAATTTCAAATGAAAGAAGAACAAAAGACGATGAAGACCTTGCGGCTACTGTACCCTCAGTGGCAGGGAGGCTTCGATGAATCCGAATTTCCGGGCCAGATATACCCTTTAGGGGCAAGGTTGCTGGCGTGGCTGGCCCCGGAAAGTGAAGCGCCTTTTGTTGAGGTTCCAGTAGAACCTTGGACGGGCGCTGAACCAAACAAGGAGGGCGGCGTATTCTACAGGCAGGAAATTGTGCGCCAGATACGCTCTGCCAGGAATATTATCGATGCCTATGAACCTGACAGGGTTATCACGTTTGGTGGTGATTGCCTTATCAGCCAAGCTCCCTTTGGCTATCTCAATGAGAGATATGCGGGTAAGCTGGGTATAGTCTGGATTGACGCGCATCCCGATGTGACCACACCGAAAGATTTTGACCATGCTCATGCAATGGTTTTGGGTAACCTTATGGGCGAAGGCGAACCGCTTATGGCCTGTGAGGTCAAACTGCCCGTAAAACCGGAACAGGTAGTCCTGGTGGGCGTAGATGGCGTATTCTCACATGAACGGGAAGCCATAGACCGCTTCGGTCTCAAGGTGATACCGAGCAAAGCCGTGATGGATAGCAGCCATGCTATCCTCGATTGGATTCGGGAAAAAGAATTTGCGCGAGTAGCCATACATCTTGACCTTGATGTGCTTGACCCTGCGGTTTTCCGTTCCTTGCTTTTCGCCAATCCCAATGTTGAAGAACATATTGAATCCGAACATGGAAAGACACGGATGCAACACATGGGCCGTGTTCTTAAAGATATCGCATCAGAGGTTGATGTGGTTGGAATGAGTTTTGCAGAACATATGCCTTGGGATGCTCTAAGTCTGAAAAAAATGTTATCTGAACTTCCTTTTATGAAGTAGAGAAAAAAACGGCCAGGAATTTCCGGGCCGTATCTTACTACAAATCTTACAGGGGCGCATCAGGGGTAATAACAAATCCTCCTGCGCTGACCGGGTGAGCCTGTCCGGTTTCGGCATGGGTCTGGTCTTTGTCATTCAACGCCTTTTATAGAAGGCAATTACGATCTCCTTGTTGCTGTCAAGTTGAGCGGTATCAGCAGCATGAACCGGGAATGCAGCAAGCGCCAACAATACACCAGGCGTGAATATCCTGGTAACTGTCATACTTTTCCTTTTGATTGCCTACAGTTTATCGTTCTCTGATTTTTCACCGAACGGTATGCACTTCAACTCCGGGGTGAAACACTTGCTGCAAGATACGCAACGGGCTTTCCGCATGTCTCCGCGCTCCCAACAACCTATAAGGTCAGGCTCGGAAATGAGCGGACGGCACATGGAGATGGCATCAATCTTACCCTTGTTTAACCATTGTTCAATCACGGCCGGGGTGCGGTAGCCGCATACACTGATAACGGAAGCGGACGCTGTTTCCGCAACTTCCAGAGCTTCACGGCCAAAGAAACCTTCATCTTCTTCCTTTTTGATAAAGGGAGTGGAAGCCGATTCCGGGCTGACCGCCGCGCCGCCGCTGACTTCAATGGCGTCGATGCCGCGCTTGTCCAGTTCGGCGCATACCCACCGGAACTCTTCCGGGGTAATGGACGGCTCGGTTAAATCCCTGGAGTTGATTTTTATCCAGACGGGATAATCCTTGCCCACCGCTTCCCGTACCGCATCGTAGACTTCAAAAACAATCCTCGCCCGGCCTTCGATGCCCCTGCCGTATTCATCGGCGCGCTTGTTGAAATACGGATTGAGAAATTCGCTCAAAAGATAGCCGTGCGCGGCGTGAATCTGCACGGCATCTGCCCCGGCTTCCTTACAGCGGACAGCTGTTTCCGCGAAGCTGGCGGCGACTGAGCGTATCTGCTCCGGGTTCATGCCTTTAACCGGGCTTCCCTGCGCGTTTTTCGTGTCACAGGGGCCAAGGAGGGAGCCGCCGCCGTCAATCTGCCCCGCCTTTTGCCCACAATGGTTGATCTGGACTATCAACTTTGTGCCAAGGACATGAACGGCGGCAACCACTTTCGCCAATTCCGGCACGAATGACGACCCGTAAGCCTTGACCATGACGGAAGCGGCTCTTGAATTTTCATCTACACCGACCATCCCTGTGATGATGGCCGCTACTCCGTTGCTTGCCAGCTTTTCATACATGGGCAGGAGTTTGTCGGCAAAAGTGTTGTTTTCGTTATCATAGACGTATTCGAAGGTTGCGCTCCTGATAAAGCGGTTTCTAAGTGAAAGACCACCGACGCTTGAAGGCTCAAACATTTTCTTCATGGCTTACTCCTTGATTTATTGTAACTTTTGCTGTTGCTTTAGTTGTTAAAAAAAATGGCCAAAAAGACCGTCCCGGTTGCATGGCGCATGGAAAAGCATGTGAAAGCCTGGCCGCTATTACTCCTTAAATTCCCGTTTCCTGATAAATTCAGCTATCTCAGCAATAGTAGTATTCGCGAGGCTTTCCTCCATAGCTTTGTTCACCCTGGCAAACGGAGCTGCCAAGGCATCGTGGATGTTTCTTCCGATATAGCAATCACAGCAAGGGTTTTGGTGCAAGTAGAAGGGTGCCGCCTTGGGGTGAGGCACCACGGCCTTGTACACGTCAAGCAGGGTTATCTCCTCCGGCTTACGGTTCAAAGTAGTACCGCCCACCCCGCGCCGAACATCCACAAGTCCGGCTTTTTTTAGCTGACCGGTCAGCCGCCGTACAACTACGGCGTTCGTGTTGACGCTGCGGGCCAATAAATCCGAAGACCTGTATTCCTTTCCGGCAAAAGAAAGAAGCGCCAGAATATGCGCTGCAACAGACAGCCTGGTATCGTTGTTCATAAATTTACTCTTGATGTAACTTTTGCAGATACTACAAAAATTGTCAAGCGGGATTGTCAAAATATCAGTAGGCTTTTATGGTCAAAAACCTATGCAACACACCATTCTCGCTTCCAGCGACGTGCCCGGTTTTTTCGGTCCAGTTTAATTTTGGATCGGCCCGGGGTTAGAAGTTACAGGGGAGGCGTGGCGCGGGCCTTGTCTCGAGGGTGGCCCCCAAAGCGCGGTCGTCCAAAAGGCTCTAAAAACAAAGAAAAAGTAAAAACTGCTCCTCCAAAACGTCTGGGTCGCCCCCCGAATCATCTACGCCGGCAGGCCAACCCTGAAAAAAATTATAATACAGTATTTTTTGCAATTGTATCTATTATTACACGATATTATCTAAGTAAAGATACAGTTGTCGGGAAACTCCAGTCAAAAACTTTGGCGTGTTGCGTTCAAAGTCGCTTGTATGCGACTTGGTATGAAAGGACGCTTTCGTGAAGGCGTCAGACCTCCGCCTCAATGAGCACATCCATGACCCCCCCGCA
>JAISZH010000114.1 GCA_031269345.1 Desulfovibrio sp.
TTTTGCAATATATAAGGAGAAGACCATGACCGTGTCGCATAGCAAACGTTCCCTGGGCCCCAACACCCTGCTGTACCCTGAGCCGGCGCTTCTGGTCTGCGTCTGGGACGCCGAGGGCAAAGCCAATGTCATGACCGCGGCCTGGGGCGGCATTTGCTGCTCCGATCCTCCGTCGCTCGCCGTATCCATACGCCCGGAGCGCTGGACCTACACCGCCCTGCTGTCCAGCAAGGCATTCACCGTGGGCATCCCCTCCGAGGCCATGATTGCAGGCGCTGATTTTGCGGGCATGGCCTCCGGCAGACGTATGGACAAGTTCGCCAAAGCGGGATTTACCGCGCAAAAGGCGGAGTTCGTGGACGCCCCCTATGTGGCCGAGTGCCCGGTAGTGCTGGAGTGCTCTCTTTCCAAGAGTCTGGAACTCGGTTCGCATACGCTGATGATCGGCGTCATTCGGGACGTGAAAGCCGATGAGAGCTGCCTGGACGCAAGCGGCGAGTTTCCGGACATCGCCAAGGTCGCTCCGCTGATTTACGACGCCGGTTCCCGCGCCTATTACGGGGTGGGGCGGAAGTTGGGCGACGCCTTTTCCGTCGGAAAAAAGCTTTTGCGCCCGGAGCAGGATTACTGAGTTCTGTAAAACCAGTAATTTTCCGGATAAAATTGTTCAATTTTATCCGGGATTGAAACCGCGGTCGACACGGGCTGTCGATCGCCACGGGCTTGGCAAAGAATGTTTTTCGGGTTAACTCAATAGCCTGGAGAGTAATTCCAATCCAGGATCAAAAAAGCTTTCATTTTTGATCAGGGATTGGAAAGCGTGACAGCGCGCTGAAGTGCGAAGCACTTCGGGCGGCAAGGCGAAACAACTTCTTTGCCGTAGCCGCCGGACCAAAATGTATGGATGCAGTGTTGGTCCGGAATCCGAATAAGGCGCGCGATGAGAAAAATCCGCATTGGGAAAGCATGACGAGTTTTAGTTCCATTGCCAGAATGCGCGACGGCCATGGAAGCCTCGCCCCCGTGTGGAGCACTATTCCGTTTTCACTGGTCCGAAAATATCGGAGCAGATCACTACAGCGCATGCGCGCCGGGAGAGGCGCGAGAGGTAAACAAAGATGACAACCAAGATAAAAATCATCGCGGGATTCACCATAATGATAATTCTGCTGGGAGGCATGGCCATTTTTGGTTATATAAAGATACGCGCGGGTTCCGAGACCTTCGCGTCATACCGTCTCCACGCGCAGCAGAACACTCTGTCCAGCGACCTGAGCACGACCATCTCGAACACGCTCTGGCGAACCAGAAGATTCCTGGCGACCTTTGACACGAAAGACGTAGACTACTCCCTTGGGTTTGTGGACTCGTTCATCAAACAAAGCACCAGCGGCAAGGAAATATCCGATGACGAATGGCGCATAAAGACCTTTGAGGCAATGGCTCAGGACATGATGCCGGCCAGACAGCTCCTCGTGAACATGCGCGACGAGGTGATGGGCGTGCGCAAAGCGTACGACAACGAGGCGCGGCCGGCTTACAACGCCATGTACAAGGCTTTCAGCGATCTGACCCAGATCGCCTACGAGGTCGGCAATCTGGAGATCGTCTTTCGGATCAACAGGCTGTGGGCGGAAGTGACCCCAATGGTGACCTCTCTGGGGAGATTTTCCGTATCCCTTGACGATACGGAGGCGAAAACCGCCACGGAGCGTCTGAACGGTCTGAAGGACAACATCCAGGAGTTGGGCACGCGGCTGACCACGGAACGGGGTAAGCAGTCGTACGCCACCCTCACGGAGAACTACAAAAATCTGTCAGGCACACTGGCGCGCATGGCCAACATGGCGGCCAAAGCGGACGCCCAGGTGGACAAAGTGATGGAACTGAGCAGTTCCCTGAACAAGCGCATTGACGAATTCAGCGTACGCCTTTCCGAGGAGGCGCGGAAAGAGTCCGATGCGGTGCTGGCCGCGAATGATACATCCATACGGGCCATGATGATTCTTGGCGTTGCGGGTCTGCTGCTGGGCGTGGCCCTCGCCCTGTTCAGCGTCATGGGCATCGTGAAAGTGCTCGTGGAACTCTCAAGATTCGCCGGCGCCATTGCCGAGGGCGACTTTGATTATCAGGTCAGAATACACGAAAAAGGCGAAATCGGCAGCATGGTCGAGGCCATGCGGAAGATCCCGGAAGTGCTGAAAGCCATTGTGGAGGGTTATCTGGCTCTGGAGGCGAAGATCAGCGCCGGCCTCATCGACACCATGGGCCGTCCGGCAATGTACAGCGGCGGGTTTTCCACCCTGATCGAGGGCACCAACGGAATCATGAGCAGCTATCTGAAGATCATCGACAACATCCCCACCCCGGTGCTGCTGCTGTCCACGGACACCAAGGCCGAATATATGAACAGCAAGGCCAGGGAAGTGGCCGGTTCCGATTACAGGGGCAAAGTCTGTAAGCAGCTCTTCAACCGTGAGGACGACGGCACGCCCACAGACGCGCTGAGAAACGCGATACAGTCCAAGCACTCGGCCAGCGCTGAAACGCGGGCTCACCCGCAGGGCGGGATCATGGACATTTCCTATACCGCCATCCCCATGTTGGATCGTAGCGGAGCGGTCACCTCGGTGCTGCAGCTCATCGCCGATCTGACATCAATCAAGGAAACCCAGCGCAACATCCAGAAGGTGGCAAGTGACGCCGCCTCCATCTCCAACCGGGTGGCGGCCGCTTCCGAAGAACTTTCGGCACAGGTGGAACAGGTTTCCAGAGGGGCCGAGATGCAGCGCGAACGGGTGGAATCCACCGCCAGCGCCATGAACGAAATGAATGCCACCGTTATGGAGGTGGCCCGCAACGCGGGACAGGCGTCGGAGCAGAGCGAGGGCACGCGCCGCAAGGCTGAAGGCGGGGCTGAACTCGTCAACAAGGTGGTGCGTTCCATCAACAACGTCAACGCCGTGGCCACAACCCTGCAGGACAACATGCAGGAACTCGGCGCCAAGGCCGAAAGCGTAGGCGGCGTGATGAACGTCATCTCCGACATCGCGGACCAGACCAACCTTCTGGCCCTCAACGCCGCCATTGAGGCCGCCCGCGCCGGCGAGGCCGGACGCGGATTCGCGGTGGTCGCCGACGAGGTGCGCAAACTGGCTGAAAAGACCATGTCGGCCACTCAGGAGGTGGGGGGGAGCATCACCGCCATCCAGCAGGCAGCCAGGAAAAACATCGAGGAGGTGGGCACCGCGGCGAAGAGCATCAGCGAAGCCACGGACCTGGCCAATGCCTCCGGCGAGTCCCTGAAGGAGATTGTCGACCTTGCCGCCGCCAATTCGACGATTGTGGCGTCCATCGCCACGGCGGCGGAAGAGCAGAGCGCGACCTCGGAAGAGATCAACAGTTCCATTGAGGAGATCAACCGCGTGGTGAACGAAACCACGCAGGGCATGGTGCAGTCTTCCGCGGCCGTGCAGGAGCTCTCCCAAATGGCCCAGGAACTGCGCACCGTTATGGAAAAACTGAAATAGATGCTTCAATCCGCGGCCGGTCCCATCCGCCGGCTGACTTCCCTCCCGACGGATGGAGACGGTTGCGGATTGCCTCGCCACTTCACGGTAAAAATTATGACGATTTTTATCGCGAGGTATTATGACCGCCCGGAGCGAGTTCATTTAGAGCAGTTCACTCGTTTCATTCGTGAACTGCTCTGCAAGGATTTGCGTGCAAATCCTTGCCGCGAAACAGGAGCAGGCGGGCTTTGCCCGCCGTAAGCGAACTGTTTCAAGCGTTAATTGCTCCAAAACTACTCCGGTCAGCCCGTAGAGGCCGCTTTTTGCCGGGCCGCGGCCTCTTCGTTTCTGTCGGCCTCTTCGTTTCTTGACTGCTCCGCATATTCGGCATAGAGCATGACTACATCGCAATGCACAGCGGAATGGAGTCAAGCTTTGAACCCATCGGATAGATCTGCGCCGCCTTTACGGGGATTGAACCACAAAGGAGCGGCGGATCGGGACGAGCCGGATGCGTCGGTTTCTCGCGCGTCCGGACCCGATTCGGGACGCCCGGGCACCCGTCTGGCCGGCAATTCGCCGCATCGGGGCTATTTTATGCCCATGCTGGAACACCTTGCCCAGCGCGACGAACTTAACGAGGTGATCAAAAACCGGGTGGTCAAGGCCTGCGAGATTCTGGACTCCGGAGCCGCGCTTTACTCCAACGGCTTCAGAAAAGAGAACGAAGCGGCGGAGATATTGAGCGCGAATGAAAATCTGGGCGAAGAAGACCTTGAGGCTTCCGGCCGGACTTACAGTCTTGCCGGTCGCATCGTTTCCTTGCGATCTTTCGGAAAAGCGGCCTTTTTCCATCTCATGGACGCCTCCGGCCGTATCCAATGTTACGCGGCCAAAGAAATACTGGGCGAAAAAGATTATTCCCTTTTCCGAAAATTCGATACCGGTGATATAGTCGGAGTGCGCGGCGTCCTTTTCCGCACCAAGACCGCAGAACTCACCCTGCGTTGCGATTTCATAGCACTGCTTTCCAAGTCCATTCGCTCCCTTCCGGAAAAATACCACGGGCTCAAAGATGTCGAAACCCGTTACCGGCAGCGTTATGTGGACCTTATCGTCACCGAGCGCACCCGGGAAATTTTCGGGGCGCGCGTGAAAATCGTGCGTGAATTCCGCCGCTTCATGGAAACCGAGGGTTTTGTCGAGGTCGAAACCCCCATGCTCCAGCCCATACCGGGCGGGGCGACGGCCAAACCTTTTGTCACCTATCACAAGGCTCTGGATATGCAGCTTTATATGCGCATAGCCCCGGAGCTGTATCTGAAGCGGCTGCTGGTGGGCGGGCTGGAAAAGGTTTTCGAGATCAACAGAAGTTTCCGCAACGAGGGCATATCCGTCCGCCACAACCCTGAATTCACTATGTGTGAATTCTATTGGGCCTATGCCACTTTTGAGGATTTGATGGACCTGTGCGAGCGCCTGCTCGGGGCGCTGGCCCAAAGCGTCTGCGGGGTCCACGTGATCAGCTGCCAGGGGCAAGACATAAACCTGCTGCCCGGTTCCTTCAGGCGTCTGAGTTTTTTTTCCTCCCTGGAAGAGATTGGCGGGCATCCTCCCGCATTATACCGGAATTATGAGGCCCTGGCCGCCTATATCAGGCAACGCGGCGAAAAAATCGTGCAGGGTGAAAAGCTTGGCAAACTGCAGGCCAAACTCTTCGACCTGGACGTGGAACCAAAGCTTATCCAGCCGCATTTCATTTTTCACTATCCGACGGAAATTTCGCCCCTCTCCCGGCGCAACGACGCCGATCCGGCAATCGCCGATCGCTTTGAGCTTTTCGTCGCCGGGCGCGAACTGGCCAACGCCTTTTCCGAGCTCAACGATCCCGCGGACCAGCGCGCCCGTTTCGAGGAGCAGGTCGCGGAGAAAAACGCCGGCGACGACGAAGCGCATTCCATGGACGAGGACTATCTGCGCGCCCTTGAATACGGCATGCCCCCGGCGGCGGGCGCGGGCATCGGCATAGACCGTCTGGTCATGCTGCTTACGGATTCTCCCTCCATTCGCGAAGTCATCCTCTTTCCGCTCCTTAAACCGGAAAACTGACGGGGTTCCGGGTTGTCGCAGCGATCCTTCCGACCATGCCGGGGCGTGCGTCCTGAACACCTTGGGGTTTAAGGATAAAACGGACAAATATCTGCATTGCAAACGGGAAATGGTATTACATGCCCAGGCGGGAACATATCAGAAATTTCAGCATAATTGCCCATATTGATCACGGCAAGTCCACCCTTGCGGACCGGATTCTGGAAATGACCGGTCTGGTGTCGGAACGCGAAAAACGGGAACAGTATCTGGACCGCATGGATCTGGAGCGCGAGCGCGGCATTACCATCAAGGCCCAGACCGTGCGCATTCCATACCGGGATCGCAACGGCCGGGAATATGCCTTGAACCTCATCGACACCCCCGGCCATGTGGATTTCAACTACGAAGTGTCCCGTTCCCTGGCCGCCTGCGAAGGGGCTCTGCTGGTGGTGGACGCCTCGCAGGGCGTGGAGGCCCAGACCTTGGCCAATGTCTATCTGGCCCTGGACAACAACCTGGAAGTCATCCCCATCCTGAACAAGATAGATTTGAGCGGCGCCGACCCGGAGCGGGTCAGGCGCGAGATAGAAGAGGTGATCGGCCTGGATTGTTCCGGCGCGATCGCCATAAGCGCCAAAACGGGTATGGGAGTGGAAGCCGTGCTTGACGCGGTGGTACATCGTCTGCCGGCCCCGGAGGGCGACCCCGGCCTGCCCCTGAAAGCCCTGATTTTTGATTCCTGGTATGATTCCTATCAGGGGGTCGTCGTCTTGGTGCGGGTCATGGACGGAAGCCTGAAAAGAGGGGATCGCGTCCGTCTTTTTTCCACCGGGGTCGAGTACGAGGTGCTGCGCCTCGGCGCCTTTTCCCCGGAACCGGTGGATTTGCCGGCGCTTTCGGCAGGAGAGGTGGGATTTTTGTGCGCCGGCATCAAGACCTTGGGGGACGCGCGCGTGGGCGACACGGTTACCTTGGCCGCAAAACCGGCCGCAAGCCCCGTGCCCGGCTTCAAGGAAGTGAAGCCTATGGTATTCTGCGGTCTCTACCCCACAGACAACGCGGATTACGAAATCCTCAAGCAGGCTTTGGAAAAACTGCACCTGAACGACGCCGCCTTCTCCTTTGAGGCCGAAACCTCGCAGGCCCTGGGCTTCGGTTTTCGGTGCGGCTTTCTCGGCCTTCTGCACATGGAAATAATCCAGGAACGCCTGGAACGCGAATTTCAGGTCGAGCTTGTAGCCACCGCCCCTTCCGTGGTCTACGAGGTGCTGCTCACGGACGAAAGCGTCCTGCACATAGACAATCCGGCCAAGCTTCCCGACCCGGTCCGCGTGGCCTCCTTTCGCGAACCGCTTGTGCGCATGGAAATACACGCCCCCAGCGAATATGTGGGCAATATACTGAAACTGTGCGAGGAAAAACGCGGCGCGCAGAAGGATATGCGCTACCTGACCGCCTCGCGGGTGGTCATAAGCTATGAACTGCCCTTCGCGGAAATAGTCTATGATTTCTTCGACCGCCTGAAATCGGCCACCAAGGGTTACGCGTCTATGGACTATGCCTTCAGCGAATACCGCGAGGCCGATCTGGTGAAGCTGGACATGCTGATCAACGGCGAGGTAGTGGACGCGCTTGCGGTCATCACCCACCGTTCCAACGCGGAACGGCGCGGGCGCGCTGTGGCGCTGAAACTCAAGCGCAGCATACCGCGCCAGCTTTTTGAGGTCGTCATCCAGGCCTCAATCGGCAACCGCATAATCGCGCGCGAACGCAATTCCCCCCTGAGGAAAAACGTCACCGCCAAATGTTATGGAGGAGATGTGACCCGTAAACGCAAGCTTTTGGAAAAACAAAAAGAAGGGAAAAAACGCATGAAGCGCATGGGCAATGTCGAACTGCCCCAGGAGGCATTCCTGGCCGCTTTGAAGGCGGGAGACGAATAATGTCGGAAACTCTCTACCAAACCCCCCTGCACACCTTTGTCGAATTTGTGAAAATCCTGGTCGCGGCTTTGATCATAGCCGTCATTCTGCGCTCCTTCGTCATCCAGCCCTTTATCATTCCCTCGGAATCCATGCTCGATACCCTGCAGGTGGGGGACCGTCTCTTTGTCAGCAAATTCAGCTACGGCATCCATCTCCCCTTTGTGGAAAAGGAAATATTCTCCACCGGCGAACCCAGGGTGGGCGACATCGTGGTTTTCCCCTTCCCCCAGAACAGGAAGGAAGATTACATAAAAAGGGTGGTGGGCGTGCCCGGGGACAGGCTGGAGATGCGCAACAAGCAGCTTTTCCGCAACGGTTTGGCCGTGGATGAGCCCTATGCCATACACACCGCGCGCGACGTGGATATTTTCCGGGATAACTTCCCGCAAAGGACCGTGCCCGACGGCAAGGTCTTCGTACTGGGCGACAACCGCGACAACTCCAAGGATTCCCGTTATTGGGGTTATGTGGACAAGGACGAGATACATGGCCGGGCCTTTATCATCTATTGGTCCAGCGTCAACCTGGTGAACGTGAAATGGGGGCGCATAGGCCGGCTGCTGCAATAGTACGCTGTGATTCTCAACAAGCGCCTTACCGCTCGAAATGCTTCGCATTTCGGCGTGACATCCTGAAGCGTCAATTGCTTTATGGCTTGCCCCTTTGCCATGGATACCTGCATGGAATTGTTTTTCCGCGTCTATGCGGCCTTGTGGAAGGGCGCTGCCCTGTTTTTGCGCGGGCATAAACGTCTGAAAGACAGTTTCGGGCAGCGCGCGGTTTTGGAAAACGGCCCCTTTGCCGCCTTCGGGGCGGAAACGCGCTCGTTTCCAGACCGGGACGCGGGATTGGACGCAACAGACAGCGGCCGGCATCGCGCGTTGACCGAAGCAGTTCCGGTGCGGCTGTGGATTCAGGCCGCCTCGGCGGGTGAGGCGAAACTGTGCCGGGCCTTTGTCCCGGCGCTTTGTACGGCCTTTGCCGCGCACCCTGACTTCGCCGCCCGTCCGCTGCGCGTGCTGTGCACCAGCCTTACCCTTCAGGGCATCGAAACTCTGGAAGAAGCGAAAAAAACCTTTCCCCCGGACGTGCGCTGCCTGTGCGGCTATCTTCCCCTGGACCGGCCTGATCTGATGCGTGCGGCCGTGCGCCTCGCCCGGCCCCAGGCCGTGATCCTGCTGGAAACAGAACTTTGGCCCGGCCTGATGCGCGCGGCAAAGCTTGAGGGCGTGCCGCTGATAGTGGCGAACGGGCGCATATCGGAGAAAAGCTTTCGCTTCTACGGCCCGTCCCGGTTTTTCTGGAAAAACCTGGCCCCGGATCGCGTCGCCGCCGTGTCGGAAAAGGACGCCGCGCGCTACGCCGCGCTTTTCGGTTCTTTCGGGAAGGTTGAAACCATGCCCAACATCAAATTCGATCTCCTGCGCCAGGATGCGCCGGGCGGTCCGGAGGCGGAAGCGGCCCGACGCCTGCGCGCGGAACTTGGCGCGGAGGAAGCCGATCTGCTTGTTCTTCTGGCCTCGGTGCGGGAAGAAGAAGAAGACCTGCTTCTGCCCGGGCTTTGCGCTTTTTGCGAAAAAAAAATCCGCGGGAGGGGTCTGGTCGTGGCCGTGGCCCCAAGGCACATGCACCGCATCCCGGCCTGGGAGGAAAAACTGCGGGCTTGCGGGGCGGCCTTTGTCCTGCGCCGAACGTCCGGGGAAAAAGAAAGGGACGTGGCGTCCGCGGCTGGCGCGAGGGCATCCGGGACAGGCGCGCGGACGGACGGGGGCCGAATCTGCCTGTGCGCGAAATTCGGCGAACTGCCGGCGCTTTATGCGGCCGCCGACGCCGTTTTTGTCGGGGGCAGCCTTGTCCCGCTCGGCGGGCAGAACTTTCTGGAGGCCGCGGCTTGCGGCGCATCTCCCCTGGTCGGTCCGCATCTGGACAATTTCCTTTGGGCGGGAGAGGATATTTTCGCTACGGGACTGGCGCGCAGGATTTCCGGAGCGGCCGGCCTTTTCGAAACCCTGGCGCGGGATTTGGAAGAGCGCTCCGCCTTGCTTGATCTGGCCGGGGCTGGGGCTGAGTCCGGCGCCCGCGCCGGGGCATCGGAGAAAATTCAGGCGCGTTTTCAGGCCCTGCTGGCCCCGAAACTGGGCGGAAGCGCCAAGGCCGCGGAGATCGTTCTGGAAACCGTGTTTCAATCCGCAGCCGCTCCATCCGCCAACTGACGCCAGCCCGGCGCACAGGAGCCGGGTGAAGGTCCGGCCCGCCGCCCGATAATGGCGATTCCAATTTGCGGCGGGTTCTGCTATAGAGCGGGGTAGGATTGATACCAATTTACTTTCGATAGAGCAGTTCACTAGATGGCGTCGTCACTACGTCTATAACACGCTGAAAATATTTGAATATTTTATAGTGTTGCGGGACAGAAATTTTCAAATAATTTCACAGTATTATCAACCATATGACGACACCATCTAGAACAATTTCACTTTGAAATTGTCCTGGCGGCCGCGAGAGCGTGTACCCGCCGCGAAGGAGCAAGCGCAATTTATTTGCGCTGTCAACCGCCGAAGCGGGCGTAAGCTGGAGAGGGACTGGCGCGCCATCTCAAAAGTAAAATACTGTAGATAGAAAGCGAATTGGGATGAAGGAATTTTTTATGAACGCATTGCGGACCGTCAAGGGTTTTGCCGATATCTTCGCCCCGTCAAGCAACGTGTACACCTTTATGGAGAATACGGCCCGCCGCGTGTTCGGGGCGCACGGATATTCCGAACTGCGCCTGCCGATCCTTGAGTATACCGAACTTTTTCAGCGCGGCATCGGCGCGGACACGGACATAGTGCGCAAGGAGATGTTCACCTTCGCGGATCGCAAGGGACGTTCCCTCACCTTGCGCCCGGAAGCGACCGCCGGGGTTGTGCGCGCCTATATGGAAAACGGCTGCCGGAGCCGGGAAAAAGTCAGCCGTTTTTTCACCATGGGGCCGATGTTCCGCTACGAGCGCCCGCAGCTCGGGAGGATGCGCCAGTTCCATCAGATAAACTGCGAATGTCTCGGCGCGGACGAGCCGCACGCGGACGCGGAGACCCTGCTTATGCTCGTGTCCTTTCTGAGCGGGTTGGGACTCTCGAATTTGACCTTGAAAATCAACACCCTGGGCTGTCGCGTCTGCCGTCCCGCTTACCGGGAAGCCTTGAGCGCCTTTTTGCGCGGCCTGGACCCGGGAAAGCTCTGCCCGGACTGCCGCCGGCGTCTTGGGACCAACCCCTTGCGTATTTTGGACTGCAAGGAGGACGCCTGCCGGGAGGCGACAAGGGGCGCGCCCGAGCTGCGCGGCTACGTCTGCCCGGATTGCGTCGCGCATTTCGACGCGGTGCTTGCGGCGCTCAAGCGCGAAGAGGTCGGCTGGGAGCTGGACCCGCGTCTGGTGCGCGGCCTGGACTATTACATGCGCACCACCTTTGAGGTGGTTTCCGCCGGCATAGGCGCGCAATCCTCGGTGGCCGGCGGCGGCCGCTATGACGGGCTGGTGCGGGACCTCGGCGGGCCGGACGTGCCCGGCATCGGCTTTGCCTGCGGCATGGAGCGGCTCGCCCTTTTGATCGGCGAGACCGGGGCGAAGGGGGAGCGTCCGGACTTTTATTTCGCGCTTCTGGACGGGAAAGGGGCGGACCTTGCCCTTTCCGCCGCCCGCATCTTGCGCGGGCAGGGTTTGGCGGGAGCCGCCGATTTTTCCCCCGGCGGACTGAAGGGCAAATTGCGTGTCGCGGTCAGGAACAACGCGCAATTCTGCATGATCCTCGGGGAGGAGGAACTGGAGCGGGAAGAGATTGTGATCAAGAACATGGACGAAGGCAACCAAGTGTCCATCCCCCTGTCCAGTCTTGCGGACTGGGCGGAGATCCGGGCCGAAACCAAGCGGGAGACAGGCCGGAAAGGCAGCTGCGGGACACTACCAAGTATGTAGTATGGGCCTTCAGGCCCATGCGTCTTGCGCCTGGACGGGGTTTGGACCCCGCCCAAGCTTCCGCCCGTACGGATACCCCGCCCTTCAGGGCGGGGTCGGGCTATCCGGCCTGAAGGCCGG
>JAISZH010000161.1 GCA_031269345.1 Desulfovibrio sp.
GAGAATGAGAAAAGCATTAGATTACTGTCCAAAAACAATACCGATACTACACCATTTAGGTTATTCCGCAAATCATGGCAATTTTTTAACCTCGCATTTATAAAGGGGAACAATAGGCAAAACAAGCCGGCCGCCTTTTTCCGGCCGGTTGCATTTGTTCCTTCCGCGCCCCCGCTGGATTAAAGCAAGCCTTTGTCCGGCGCTCAGAAGGTCGGCCTATACCGGATGACGGCCCATGGACAGGATGGAGGCAGACTGATGATAGCAGTTGGCATTGACAGCGGCAGCCAGAATACAAAAGGAGTCGCTTTCGGGGACGGCAGGATTCTTGCGCAGGCCATATGTCCAACGGGATTCGACACCAACGGGGCGGCGGTAAAAGTCTATGACAACCTTCTGGCAAAACTGCGGGGTCCTGCGGTAGCGGCCGTGGCGTCCACGGGTTTGGGCCGGAAAGTCATAGAATTTGCCGATGACGACATCAACGAAATACGTTCCGCAGTCCGGGGAGTGCGGCATATCAATCCGGCCATGCGCCTGATCATTGATATGGGCGCCGAGGCCTGCCGGGTCATCAAGCTGCACGCGGACGGTCAGGTTGACACCTACGAAGTCAACGATAAATGCGCCTCCGGGGTCGGCACCTTTATTGAAGCCATGGCCCGTGCCCTGCAGGTTGCAATAGAGGAGATGGGGCCTCTTTCCCTGAAATCTGCGAAGATTGTGCCGATGAACGCCCAGTGCGTGGTGTTTGCTGAATCCGAAGTAGTTTCCCTGATCCACAGGAAAGAATCGAAGGAAGATATCGCCTGCGCCATCCATACCGGAGTGAGCAACAGGATCAATGCCATGGTGCGCCGGGTTGGTATGGTGGACGGGATCATCATGATTGGCGGAACCGTCCTCAATACAGGCCTGATCAAATGCCTGCAAGACGCCTTCAGCCGGGAGGTCCTGGTCCCGGAAAACGCGCAATACGTCAGCGCGTTGGGCGCGGCTCTCCATGCGGCGGAACTGGCCCGCAGGAATGCGGCTTCGACTGGCGGAACCTGAACGGGCGAGCGCGAAGGGAGTACTTGAGAAATGGACTACTGGAGATGGACGGAAAGCGTCTGGAAAGACCCGGATGCTCCCGACTGGAGAGGCGGAACGGTCACGGCGGGGGTGGATATCGGATCCACCAGTACCCAGGCGGTTATTTTACTGGACGGGAAACTTTACGCCTATGCCAACATGCGGACCGGATCCAACAGTCCCGATTCGGCCTTGGATGCCATGAACCGGGCCATGGAGGGAACGGGGCTGACCCTGGAGGACCTGCGCTTTACGGTCGGTACCGGCTACGGACGGGTCAATGTGCCATTTGCCGACAAATCCGTGACCGAGATCACCTGTCACGCCCGGGGCGCCCATTATCTCTACGGTCCGACGGTACGCACCATTCTGGACATGGGGGGGCAGGACTGTAAGGCCATAGGCTGCGACGCGAAGGGTGCTGTAACCTCTTTCATGATGAACGACAAATGTGCCGCCGGCACCGGCCGGGGAATGGAGGTCATCGCCAACCTGCTGGCAGTGCCTGTCGAGGACATCGGCCCCTTCTCCCTCAGCATTGAGGAGGAGCCGGAGCCGGTATCCAGCATCTGCGTGATTTTCGCCAAAACAGCAGCCACCAACCTGATGCGGGTGGGGTGGTCCAGGGAGAAGGTTCTGGCCGCTTACTGTCTGGCTATGGCCATTCGCGTGGTCAGACTGCTGGAGCGCAATGGCGTGGAGGAGGACTTCGCGATCACCGGAGGCATCGCCAAGAATGCGGGTGTAGCCCGGAGAATCGAAAGACTTCTGGGCATTACGGCCTTGAAGACCGACCTGGACACACAGATTGCGGGCGCTTTGGGTGGGGCCCTGATCGCCGGGGATCTGCTGAAGAAGAGGCAGGCGTAAAAGACTCCGGCGGCCCGGCAGGGAGGGAGAGGGGATGATTGCCCATTACGGTTTTGAAGACGGGACCGGGGTGTTCTACATAACCATTGACACCGGCAGGTGCGCCCGCTGTACGCAAAAGGGCTGCAAAACAGGCTGTCCTGAAGGGCTTTTCGAACTTGAACCTGACGATGAGGATATGCTTGTAGCCAGTATCAAAGCCCAGGCAAGAAATGCGGTCAAAACCGCCTGCGCGGCCTGCAAGCCTCTTGAGGGGCGTCCGAAATCGCTGCCCTGCCAGAAGGCCTGCGGCATAGAGGCAATCACGCATTCTTGGTAAACAGCGTTCCGCGGAAATGGAAAGCATGCCAGGATGTCACGGCGAAATGCCAGGCATTTCGAGCGACAAGGCAAAACAACGCTTTAGCCGCAGCCGCCAAATCAAAACGGCATGGATGCGGTGTTGATTTGAAACTCGAACATGGAGGCTGTGAATGAAAACAGAATACACCTGTATCCTGTACCGGGTTGAAAACCGTGTTGCCACAATCACCTTGAATGTCCCCAAAAAACTCAACGCCCTTGACGCCGTCCTGGCGCGGGAACTGACCGCCGCTTTTGGCCAGGCCGCGAACGACGACGAAGTGAAAGTGGTTGTCGTAACCGGCGAGGGCAGAGCTTTTTGCGCAGGTGGCGATGTCGCCTATTTCACGACGCTGGACCTGGAAGGGAGCATTGCCTTCATCAGGGACGCACAAGCTTTAGTAGGAGCTTTCACGAAAACGCCCAAGCCGGTGATCGCGGCGGTCAACGGATTCGCTGTGGGCGCGGGGCTGTCGCTGGCCCTGCTCAGCGACATTGCCATCTCTTCCGACAAGGCCGTATACGGGCTCGCCTTTGTGAACATCGGGCTCATCCCCGATCTGGCGACCCTGTATTTTCTGCCCAGGGCCATCGGACTGCAAAGGGCGAAGGAACTGGCCTTTACCGGCAAAAATATTGACGCCGCGGAGGCGTACCGGTTGGGGATCGTCAACTCGGTCGTGGCGCATGACGATCTGGAAGAGGAAGTCAGGAAGATGGCCGTATTTCTGGCCGGGCAACCTGGAGAATCCATGAAAACGTCCAAAACCATGCTGAATATGAGTATGGATATGGGTCTGGATGAACTGGTGGAAATGGAGGCTCTGGCTCAGGGAGTGCGTATGGTTTCGGCCGATTCCCGCGAGGGAGTGGACGCCTTTTTAAACAAGAGGAGGCCAAATTTTCGCTAAAGCAATTTCAGAAGCGTTTCCTGCGGTTTGCGGTGTTCCGGTTTCAAACATATGACAGGGAGGCTCAAGATGAATTGGGAGGAAATCTATAAATCACGGTGTGTGGATGTGGATACCGCCTTTAAGGCGGTGAAAAGCGCCGACAAGGTGGTAATCACCCCGGCCGCGGCTCAACCGGTCGTCCTGATGGACGGGCTGGCCCGGCGCATTCGGGAAATCGACAGCATCACCATCGCCCACCTTCTGCCCTTTTTGCCGACAATGCCGTATCTGGACGAAAGCATCAGGCACAAGGTGCGCTTCATCACCTCCTATCTGGGAGGGGCGATCAGGGCGGATGTGAACCAGGGCGATGGGGAATATGTCCCTGTTTTCCTGAAGGATTGGCCGGAAATGTACGGCCCGGTCTACCAGCCCGACGTCGTGCTGACCCATGTTTCCCCTCCGGACAAGCACGGATACTGCAACATGGGCATTTCCATCATTTATATGGAGAGCGCGGTCAGATTCGGCAAGACGATTATCGCGGAAGTCAACGAGAACATGCCGCGTATCCATGGCGACGGTTTCGTCCACGTTTCCCGGATAAACTATTTTGTGGAAAACACTTTCCCGGTCAAGGAAGTCCCCCGCCCGCAGATCAGCAAGGTGGAGGAAGCTATCGGCAGTCATGTGGCCGAACTCATCAACGACGGAGACTGCCTGCAAATGGGGATCGGCGCCATCCCCGACGCCGTCCTGCAGTTCCTGAAGAAGAAGCGCGGCCTGGGAATCCACAGTGAGATGTTCTCCGACGGGGTCATGGACCTGCTGCTGGAGGGAGCCATTGACAACAGGCAAAAGACCCTGCACCCCGGCAAGATGATCTCAACCTTCGTGATGGGCACCCGCGCCTTTTACGACTTCGTGGACGACAACCCCAGCGTGCTGCTGGTACCGGCCGAGTACTCCAATGACCCGCAGGTGATCGGCAAAAACAAAAATATGGTCAGCATCAACTCCTCCATCAGCGTGGATCTGATGGGTCAGGCCGCTTCCGAGAGTATCGGCACCCAACAGTTCAGCGGTACCGGCGGCCAGGTGGATTTCATCCGCGGGGCGGCTCTTTCGCCGGGAGGCAGGGCGATTCTGGCTTTCCCCTCCACGGCGGGCAAACCGGACAAACTCCAGTCGCGCATCGTGCCGCAACTGTCCCTGGGCACTCCGGTCAGCACCAGCCGGAACGATATCGATTATGTGGTCACCGAATACGGGATCGCCCGGCTCAAATACAAATCCATGCGGGAACGCGCGCGTGAACTCATCGCCGTTTCCCATCCGGATTTTCGTTCCGAGTTGACGGAGAATCTGAAGAAAATGAAGTGGTGACCTGAACCATTGACAACGGGAGGGGACTATGACGGAAAACGGGGCATCTTTTGAAACCGGAATCTTCAATGAAAGCATAGAAACATGGAAAAAGGAGGGGAAAAAGACCATCGGGACGATTTGCTGCCATGTGCCGGAGGAGATTATCCACGCCGCCGGAATGCTGCCGATCCGCATCCGGGCTACCGGCTGCACCGACGACAGCAATGCGGAAGTCTGGATGTCCAGCTTCAGCTGTAGCTTCGCCCGCTCCTGTCTTCAGCTCTTTCTGGACGGGACATATGGTTTTCTTGACGGCATCGTGGGTTCAGACGGCTGTTTGATGGCGCAGCGTCTCTTTGACAACCTGAACAACCAGTTCAGGGATCTTTACCAGCGTCTGGTGGTGGTGCCGCGTATGCATACTGCCAGGGCCATCCCCTTTTACAGGGAAGAGTTGGAAAAGTTCCGCACGGACATGGAGAAGATTTCCGGCGTTGCGATCACTGAGGAGAAACTGCTGCACTCCATTGAGGTCTATAATGAAACCCGCCGCCTGATCCGGGAACTGTACGACCTGCGCAAGGGCGCGGCTCCCCTCGTCAGCGGCGAAGAGAGCCTGAAAATAACACTGGCGGCCATGTCCATGCCCAAGGAGCAATTCAACAAGGCCTTGAGCGGGTTCCTCCGGGAGGCCGCGAAGAGGGAACCGCCCAAGGGCGGCGGGGTCCGGCTGATGCTTGTCGGCAGCACTCTCGACGATCCCGAATACGTGAGAATCGTTGAAGAGAAAGGCGGCTTCATCGTCACGGACGTCCAGTGCTACGGCAGCCGTTATCTTTGGGAGCCCACGGTTCTGGGTGACGGCGATGCGCTGGACTCCCTGGCCCGGTCTTATCTGGCCAGGCCGGTCTGTCCCAGAATGTGCAACATGCATTCCGAGCTTTATGATTTTATCATGGGGATGGCCAAAGACTTCTCCGTTGACGGCGTCCTCTATGTCAAGATGAAGAACTGCGATCTCTGGGGCGGCGAAAGCGTGCATATAGACGACAAGCTCAAAGCCGCCAAAATGCCGTTGCTCACTGTGGAACGTGAAGAAATCATGACCAACGTCGGGCAGTTGGCTGTCAGGGCGGAGGCTTTCATTGAGATGATAGAAGGAGGGGTTAGCTGATGAGCGAAAAGAAAAACCTTTTAAAGGAGATTTCCGAGCAGATTGACACCATCATCGCCCACGCAACCAACAAGTATCCCGAGCGTCTATGGATGTTCGAGGTCCAGAAGAGCGTCTGGCAAGACGTTTACTACGCCAAGGAGCGCGGCCAGAAGGTGATCATGCTGGGTCCCAACGGTCCCACGGAGTTGGTGTACGCCATGGGCGCGGTGCCCTTTGTGCTGGATCTGGTCCCCACGCGGCTGGCCTCTTCTCCGGATGGGGCCAAATATATCGACATTGCCGAGAAGTATGTCCCGCAAAATATGTGCGGCATCAGCAAACTGGACCTCGGCGTGATCCTGTCCGGCGATATTGTGGATAAGCCCGATGCGCTGATCTACACGACGACCCCATGCGATTCCTCCCGCGTGGCCTATCCGGCCATCGGGGAGATCCTGGGCGTTCCCACGTATTGCGTGGACACGCCGTATAGAAAAGACGAACGCGGCTTTCGGTACATCGCGGAACAGTTGCGCGAGGTGGTGACCATGCTGGAGAAGGTGACCGGCAACAAACTGGATCGGGACAAGCTGGCGGAAGTCCTCACGCTATCCAATACTTCGGCCCGGCTTCTAAGCGACATCGCCGATCTGAGGAAGAACATTCCCTGCCCCCTACCCGGCCGGCTTCTGGTGCTCAACGAACTGTTCGGCTCCATGCTGGGCAGCCAAGCCATGGTGGATTTCCTGCAGGCCGAGTACGCCGTGGGCAAGGCGGCCCTCGACAAGAAGCAGGGGGTCACGCGGGGCGAGGAACAGTTCCGGCTTATCTGGCTGCAGAACATGCTCTGGTCCAACGTCGGCATCATGGACTGGCTTGAAAAGGAGTACAATGCGGTCGTGATCATGGACGGTTTCGGATACAAGGGAACCAACATCATTGAGGACGTCTACGACGACGATCAGGTTTTCCTGGGTCTGGCCCAGAGATGCCTGAACATTCCCATGATCCACGGCGCTTCCGGCCCGGCCCAGCCCTGGATCGACCTGGTGGACGGAACCATCAGGGAGTTCAAGATCAATGTGTCCATGTTTGTCGGGCATGTCGGCTGCAAGCATACCTGGGCGGCCGGGAAGCTGATCAAGGACTATGTGCAGAATACCTTCGGCATACCCACCCTGACTTTTGACGTTGACGCCATTGACATGCGCTACAAGAGTACCGATGAAATCAGGGGTATAGTCTCCGAGTACATGGACACCCTGCTGGAGCGGAAGGTCGCCGTCTGATGCGGGGTTTCTCCCGACGGGCCTTCCGCGCCGCAGCCGAAGCCCTTTGGTGCGGCGATTTGGGCGACTCCCGACGCCGTCCGAAAAGGCGCGACGGAGGAAGTCGCCGTGAGCCGGGGGAAAAGACCTTTTCCCCCGGCGACCCATCAAAAGTCTTGGAATGACATCCTGTTGGGAGGACCATATGGGCACGATAAAAACCATTGCCGTCACCGGAAAGGGCGGCACGGGCAAGACCATCATCGCCACCATGCTCATCAAGGCACTAGCGGGGCGTTCGTCCAAAGTCCTGGCGATTGACGCGGATTCGGCCATGAGCCTGCCCTATACCCTTGGCCTGTCGGTCCCGCGCACGGTGAGCGACTTGCGCAAGGATGTGGTCGGCGCGGGCCAGTTGCAGAAGGAGATGGATGGGCAGCCCTTGCGGTCCATTATGAGCCAGCTTCTGGTCCGCGGCAAGGGCTTTGATCTCTTGGTTATGGGCCGGCCGGAGGAGCCGGGCTGCTTCTGCGCGGTCAATGATCTGCTGCGCTACGGCATCGACTGTCTGATTGACGGCTATGATGCCACCGTCATTGACGGCGAAGCCGGCCCCGAACAGATGAACCGGCGGGTACTCAAGAATATTGACGTGCTGCTGGTGCTTGCCGACATGTCGGCCCGCAGCCTGGAAACCGCCGCAGGCATCTTCAAGGTGGCCCAAGGACAGGACGGGGACATCCGGGTGGGGAAAGCCGGCCTCGTTCTTAACCGGGTCCGGGGCGACCAGCCGGAAGACGCCATGATCGAGAAAATCGGTCTTGATGTCATCGGCTGCGTGCCTGAAGACAAGACGGTGAACGAGTACGATCGGGCCGGCCGGTCTCTGTGGGAAGTGCCGGACGATTCCCCGGTTCCGGAAGCCGTGCGCCGGATTTTGGCAAGGATTCTGCCGGATGAGGTTCCGGTCTTCTGAAGCAATACACGCTGGAGCAGTTCACGAACGAAACGAGTGAACCGTTCCGCAGGGATTTGCGGGCAAATCTCTGCCGCGAAAGATGTGATGCCTTGCCCCCCCGGATACAATTTTCGTATCTTGGGGCACGGCAATTTTTATTTCTCCCGATACTGCCATAATTCACCACATAAGAACCCAAAGTCACCAGAAAAGTTGAATATGAGGGAACATCCCCCACTGGACTTTTCGCAAAAATAATAATTTTTACACTATGATACATATCGTAGTAGCGGATCATGGGGAGGATAGCCTTTCCGGGCGGGGAGTGCTATGGAAGGTATGGGGTACCTCGTGACGCAGAGCGTTCGCCCCGAAGGAGTAGGTACGGCATAATTCGGACCCGCCCTGCCGGATGGCTGACCGGCGACGGGCAAGGCGACAATAGGGAAAAAGGAAAAGGCCTATGTTGGAGAAAACGGATCGCCGGAGATTGGACCGTCAGGAAAACTTCGTACAGGAAAAGGGCAGAGATGAAGGGAAAGCGGCGCTGCAGCCAGCCGGTTCCCGCAAGGTGTTGCACTTTGACTCCCGGCTCAAGCCGCAGGAGGCAGATGCGGACGAGAAAATATCCATTGCCCTGCAAGAGAAAATTATCAGTTTTTTATATGATCTCGCGCAGAGACCGGATAAATTTATTGAAAATCTGATGCATCTGCTTCATAAACATTTTAATTTCAAAAATGCTTGGTTTTTATATCCGATAAACATATACGATTTGAAAAACACCTATGCTTCCGGTGAATTTTATACTGATTGCATGGGGTACTATATTACAGATGGCATAGTCAAGGTCGCACCCAAGCACAAAAGTGACCGTTTTCCCCCGGCAAATCTTCTGAGCCATGACAGTATGCCTGCCGAATTCCACGACAAGATAGTTATTGTTTCTTCAGAACCGCCAAAAAAACATATCATGCAGAAAGAATGTGATTATTTCCACGATTTCTCCAATCAATGCTCCTTTAAATTTTTCGCTACGATGAAACTGGCGTTTCCCGAGAATACATATCTTGGTAGAATTACTTTTGCGAAAACAGACGCTGAAGGAGACTTCACTGACGACGAGCGCTATATTTTAAATAAAATAGCTGGGCATATCTCACATAGTTACTACTTTGCTATTGATTATTACTATAAAGTTGAGAAAATTAAGCTTTTCTACATGCTCAATTCCCATTTACATACCGGACTTATTGCGGTAAACAGCAAATTACAGGTTTTTTGTGCCAACAAAATATCATATCAATACTGTTATGATATTCTTATTCATAACAAAATTCCTATCCCTAAAGATTCAAACAATAAAAAAATAATGCAACAGATACTTGTTAATATGCTAAGTGATAATATAACATCTGTGTTGAACGAAGGATATACTAAATTTATCTGTTCAAAATATGTATATACTCTTAATGGCGTATCATGTGTCATGCAGGACTATAAAAATGATCTTACACCATATTATTTTTTCTATATAGAAAGAGAAAAGAATAATGATGATACGATTTTTAAAATGTTTTCAAATAAATATAACCTTTCTTCGCGTGAACTTGAAATTTTGACCATGTTGGATCGTGGAAGCAACGCTAAAACGATAAGCGCCGAATTATACATAAGCCGTCATACGGTAAAAACTCACATCGCCAATATATTCCGCAAGGTTAACGTCGGTTGCCGTGCTGCCCTGCTGCATATGCTGCGTAATGACAAACAGGACGATCTCCTCGACTGTACCGACGGAGATATCCCCCATGCCAATTTCCGCACGGAGAGGAGAAAGAGGAGGTAGCGATCCGATCCGTCCGTATATCCAATCCCGTTCCCCGATGGTCAGGCGTTGGCCGGACGCCGGATCCCGAGCAAGTAAAGGTGACAGCCCGCTTCGACATGTTGCCCGCTCGCTGGCCAAAAGGCGGTGGATTATGGAAAATACCCCTGATTTCCTGTCGCCTGGACTTCCGATATTTACGACATTTTAGTCGATTATTTCCCCATCGTGTATTTCCGTTATTTTCAGGGGTATTGCAGTTTATCCCTCCCAAAACGGACGTCCTCGATCCGTGCGCTCCGGAATGTACCGAAAAATTTTCCACATATTTGTTTTAAATTTTGCGATATCCCCGCCGGCTTTGCCATTCCCCACGCCGCGCCCTGCAAATTAATCAAATAACTTTAAGCTATTACATGGTAATGGCGGTGATCTTCCCCCGGATGGCATCATTTATGCTACCGAGGCTGATAGCCGGCGGAAGCGTCCGGCGGCGCGGGGTCTTGCGAGAACCGCGCGGAACCTGAACTTTTAAGCAAAAGGAATGCCTATGTCCGCCGTTGATACCGCATTCGTCATTGTGGCTTCGATGCTCGTCATGCTGATGACGCCCGCCCTGGCTTACTTTTACGGCGGGCTTGTCCGCTCCAGAAACGTCCTTTCAACCTCCATGCACAGCTTAAGCCTGCTCGGTCTGGTTTCCATACTTTGGGCCGCGATCGGGTTTTCCCTGGCTTTCGGGCCGGACATCGGCGGGGTGGTAGGCGATTTGTCCTATGTCTTCCTCAACAGCGTGGGGGCTGACCCCCTGAGTTACGCGGAGAGCATCCCTGGCGGACTTTTCATGATCTTCCAGTGCATGTTCGCCGTGCTGACTGTGGCTTTGGTTTCCGGCGCCTATGCCGAACGCATCCATTTCCCGGCCATGCTGCTTTTTTCCGCTCTCTGGCTGCTCTTCGTCTACGCGCCTATGGCCCATTGGGTGTGGGGAAAGGGCTGGCTTGCCAACCTGGGCGCGCTTGACTTCGCCGGAGGCACGGTGGTGCACATGACCTCCGGGGCGGGCGCCCTGGCCGCGGCCCATGTGCTCGGACCGCGCATGGATCTGGCCAAAGGCAACCCGATAAGCCCGCACAACCTGCCCATGACGCTTCTGGGCGGGGGTCTTTTATGGTTCGGATGGTTCGGATTCAACGCGGGCAGCGCCCTGTCGGCCGGAGTTCTTTCGGCGCATGCCCTGGTCACTACCCACCTCGCGGCCTCAGCCGGTATTCTGGGGTGGCTGTGCGGGGAATGGAAGTATACCGGAAAACCGACCACGCTGGGCGCGATCTCCGGAGCCCTGGCCGGTCTGGTGGCCATCACCCCCGGCGCTGGTTTTGTAGGTGTTCTGCCCGCCGTCCTGATAGGATTTGTCGGCGGTCTTGTCTGCTACGGTGCGGTGCTCCTTAAAAGCCGCCTGGGGTATGACGACGCACTGGACGTGGTGGGCATACACGGAGCGGGCGGAACCTGGGGCGCCCTGGCTACGGGAGTTTTCGCGACGGCTGCCGTGAACGGCGTGGACGGCCTGGCGTACGGCAACGCCCAGCAGATGTGGCCGCAATTTCTGTCGGTTGCGGCGGCCTGGATTTACGGTTATACAGCAAGCCGCATCCTGCTGCATCTGACGGACATGGTTCTCGGACTCCGGGCCAAGCCGGAATCCGAACTCATGGGACTCGACATCAGCGAGCACAACGAACGCGCCTATCAAATCTAAAACCGGGAGCAACCATGAAAAAGCTTGAGATCATAGTCCGGACTTCAACATTCAACACGGTCAAGAAAGCCTTGGAAGCAATCGGAATACACGGCATGACCATCATTGAAGTCAAAGGATACGGCCGCCAACGCGGATACAAGGAGGTTTACCGGGGCGCGACGCTGGAATCGCAATTCGTACCCAAGACCCAGATCAATCTGCTGGTTCACGACGAAGGACTGCCGTTGGTGCTGGAGACAGCAATTTCCGCCGCGCGCACGGGAGAGCTGGGCGACGGCAAAATAGCCGTCCTGCCGGTGGAAGACGTAATACGCATAAGAACAGGCGAACGCGGAGACATCGCGATCTAGGGAAATACTGATTTATTCCAGAGTGAGGGGGCTTTGCCCCTCACTCTCCCCCAGCAGGGGAATCATTCCCCCGCACCCTCAGTTGATATTTCAGATGGTTACCACTGAGAGGGTCCGGGGGAAATCATTTTCCCCGGCAGGGTTTTGGGCGGAGCCCCGATCAATCAGCGTTTCCATAAATTCACACCTGGAAACGGAATTATTCCTGCCGGTTTTTGCGCGGCCCCGGCTTCACCACCGCGCCGGACCGGATGCAGCGGGTGCAGAGAAGTATTCTGCGCACCGAACCGTCCGGATCCTGATGGCGCACGGACTGAAGATTGGGGTTAAAGCGGCGCTTGGTCTTGATATTGGAATGACTGACAAGATTGCCAGTCTGGGGCGTTTTTCCGCAGTTTTCGCATTTTCTGGCCATTTTCTCCTCCAGATGTCCTCACATAAAAAAATCTTTATATGCGTATAAAAACGAAAACGCAAGTTGTTTCCGGCAAGTCGCCGCAAATTACAGGCATACGCTTTGATATCAATTTGCTTTCCATAGAAAGCGAATTGGTACGGCAGAGAGGCGAAGCCGCCGCCCGCAAGTTTTTGAAAAATCGGCTTCGCCTGTTTTTCAAAAACCTTGGCGTGTTGCGCATTCAGACTCGTTTGAACGCAGCTTGGCATGAAAAGCAAATTTTTCAATGCGGACTTGCCATTCTATGGGTTTTCGCTATACTGCCGGCAAAGGTTCTACGCCACGTATGCAGTTGTACGTTTTGCTTTGACAGCGCATTTGCCGGTACGCGGCTTTCAAGGCCGCCCATATATCGGGATCGCGCGTCAGGCGGTACATACATGGGTCAGACAGGATATTGTTGCCGACGACGGCAGAGCCAAATGGCCGGGCGCCTGACAAATCCCTGACGTGAAACGCTTGAGCCGGAACGGTCACGCGCCTCCTGGTACGCGGCGGGCGTCCGCTCTGGCGGCCGCCAGAGCAATTTCAAAGTGAAATTGCTCTAACAGCAAACGCTGTGAAAATACACGGAGTTTGCCATACAGGTTCCGTTATGATGAACGCTTTTCCCGTACATGCGCAACCGCCCTGCCCGGACAGCCCGCTATCGCCTGACCGGCATGGCGGATTCCTGCGCCTTTGCCTGGCCTTGGGAGTTCTCGCCTTTATCATGTATGTTCTGGCTCCCCTGGCAATCGCCCTGCTGCCCCCCCTGCGGGATTATGACCGGGTAGTCAAAGAAACTGGCATCATGCCAGGAGCTTTGTATTACAGCGACGTTCCCCAGACCGTGGACGGAGAATTCAACAACCGCGACGCTATCCGCTTTCGCGTCCGGGCGGCGGAAAAATCTAGTGTTTACTTGCAAAAGTAAACACTACAAAACCCGAAGGGTTTTGCGCCGCCGTAGGTGGCGTAAGTCGGCGGAAAACCACGTTTTTCCGCCGACGATCCTGCAAAAATAACCATAAAAAATATGTTCGTTTTTTTGCAATCAGGCACAAGCGAGATGTCACGCCCGTACTGCCGCGCCGCTCATGCAGGAATCGGCGGGCTCGCTATGTATCCAGTCCGCATGCGATGCGCGGCGGCAAGTTTGCGGACTTTAAAAAGTGAACCGCAAGCCGAGGGCGATCTGATGCTGGTAGAGGTTGTCCGTTT
>JAISZH010000165.1 GCA_031269345.1 Desulfovibrio sp.
CCGTCCAGATCCGTCCAGACCAGTTCTTCCTCGGGAAGCGACACCTTGTGGGCGATCAGGATGGGCGTGTTTCCGGCCAGACCGCCTGATCGAAGCTCGGCGGCCATGGCCTCCATTCCGGCGGACAGGTATACGGCCAGACTGCCGCCGCGTCCGGCATAGTCGGCGAGTCTTTGCCCGTCCGGCATCGGCGTGCGCCCACCAAGACGGGTGAAAACGAGGCTTTGCACTTCCTCCGGCTGGGTCAGACTGACCTTGGCCGCCGCCGCCGCCGCGAAGGCGGCGCTTACGCCGGGAACGACCGCGCAGGCGATGCCGTCCGCCTCAAGCAGTTCCATCTGTTCGCGCACCGCTCCGTAAAGGCCGGGGTCGCCGCTGTGCACGCGCGCGACAAGACCTCCGCGCAACGCGCAATCGCGCATCAGCCGGTACAGTTCTTCCAGATGCATAGGGGAAGAATCCAGCACTTGCGCGGTTTTCTTGGCCTCCGCCACCATCAGGTCCGGAACCAGGGAACCGGCGTAGAGTACAAGGTCGGCGGCGCGGATGAGGTTGCGGCCCTTTACGGTTATAAGTTCCGGGTCTCCCGGTCCCGCGCCGATGAAATATACCTTGCCAGTGCCGGGGATATGTTCAGACATGATTTTTTTCTCCCAGAACAAGGAAAACCGGGTTTAACGCCTCAAGGCGCAGGTCGGCGGCCAAAGTTCTGCCTTCGCTTGCCTGGAAGGTCATAACGCGCGTTTTTGCGCCCAGATCTTTGAGAACGCCCCGAGTAAGCTCCAGGCTGGAAAGCAGGATGCAGTGGGCCAGCAGCCGGCCCCCCGGGTTAAGCGCTGAATAGGCATCGACGATAATTTCTCGGGCCGCTTGCTGTGGCCCGGATAAGCCGCCGCCTATGAACACGCGATCCGGGGGAGGGAGTGTCACTCCCGCACTGCGGGAAAAAGGCAGATCCATGGCGATGATTTCCAGGTTGGCCGCCCTGAATTTTTTTCGATTGTCCGCAATCGCCCTGAGGCGATCAGGTTTGCGCTCCACGGCGAAAACCTGTCCCTCCCAAGCCAGGCGGGCGGCCTCAAGCGCCGTTGCGCCGCTGCCCGCCCCCAGATCCCAGACCGTATGCCCTGGTTCGACGCCCAAAGCCGCCATGCCGGCCGCGCGAACCGGGGCTTTGCTGAACATCCCGCCGGCTTTGGAAAGGAGGGCGTCGTCCAGCCCGAAAGGCCGGGAGACAGGTGGTTTGGTCGGCTCAAGCAGAATTGCCCTTTGTCCCGGGTAGCGGGGAGGGGCGGCTTTGCCCAGCGCGGCCGCCGCCACGGAAAAGGTTTGGCGTCGCCGCGCCTGCGCCCCAAAATCCGGATCGTGATGCAAACCGTCAAGTATGTGCAGCCGATAAGCGGAATATCCGCGCTCCAGCATCCAGGCGGACAGTTTTTGCGGATCGGTGCGCTCGTCGGTGAGCAGGAAAACTCTGCGTCCGCTCATCAGCGCGTGGGCCAGCGGCAGAAGGTCGGAGCGTCCGTGCAGGCTTACGCTGCGCGTGTCTTCCCAGGGAAACCCCAGGCAGGCGCAGGCTGTCTGCAAGCTGCTGAGATTGGGGATAATCCTGACCTTGCGGGGTTTCAAAAACGAAGCGACGCTCGCTCCCAGGCTGAAAAACAGGGGGTCTCCGCTGCACAGCACAACCACCCGGCCGGATGCGCTTTTTATCCGCGCGCAAAGATTTGGGATATCCGGGCCGGCGGCAATCTTTTCTCCCGGATGCCAATCCAGGCGCTCCAGTATTTTCCCCGGGCCGACAAGGGTTCGCGCGGCGGTCACGATAGGGTTTCCGGCCAGTTCCCGCGCTATGTCCTCCGGCGCGGCCATCCCCAGGCCGAGTATGCAGACCGGTTCCCGTGCGCGTTTTTTTCCGGGTAGAGAGGATGGGCGGTTTACCGTTTTTTTTTCAGTCACTGCCGTATCCTCCGGGTTCGGGGAGAGTGAGCAAAAGGCGTTCGTCGGTTGAAAACACATGCAAACGCAATTCAGGCAAGAAAGAAGGTGAGGGGCGCGCGCTTGCGAGCCATTCCCCCATGACGGCAAAGGCGGCCCGGCCGAGGCGCGTAAGCGTCACAAAGCGCAATCCTGGTTCGTCGTCCAGAAGCGTAAAAGCGGCGGAGATGGTCGGGCAGGCGCGCAGGGCGCTCTCCAGCGCAAGGTCTGCGCCTTCCTCACGGCAGATGTCCGCGACCAGAGCAAGATCCGAGCTGCCTCTCCAGGCATGGGTATTTTCAAGTCGTTGGGCCAGTTTCAAGAGTTTGCCGGGGAAGCAGGCCCAGAAAAGATGCGTGAAAAAATTTTTTCCGGCCGCGGCGCGCAAAGTGAAGGCCGCGTGATCGGCGGCCTGGATGCAGGACTGTTCGGCAAACCGCGGATAGAGGGCGAGGCCGAGCCGGGCGCTGCGCCGTCCGGTGGATACAAGGATTTTGCTCAATCCCATGGCCGCCGCCACATCCAGGCTCTGCTCTATCGTTTTTGTCCAGGCTTCGTGGCTGTATGGCCTGACTATCCCGCGCGTTCCGAGGATGGAAATGCCGCCTATAACTCCCAAACGGGGATTCATGGTACGTCGGGCGAGGTTTTCGCCTTCGGTTACGCTGATCAGAATATGGATTGGGCCTTCGCGGTTCTTTTCAAAGTTTTCGGGGCCGGGCGTTGGAGCGGGCGCGTCTTTGCCGGAGCGCTCCCCGTTTGTCACCGGCGTTCCCGGTGTCACTGGCGTTCCTGGTGTCACCGGCGTTCCTGGTGTCACCGGCGTTTCCGGTGTCACTGGCGTTCCCGGGGTACCTGACGCCTTCAACATATCGGGTGTCCGGCCGCTTGACACGGCTCGCAGGGCCTCAAGCACCGCGGCGGCGATCTGCTTGCGCGGTTCCGGGTTGATGGCCGGCTCGCCGATCCGCGCGGGCAGTCCGGGCAGCGTGGCCACTCCGACGCCTTCTCCTCCGTACAGCAAGACGTCCTCCGGGTGTCCCGCGGCCCTGACAGGTCCTAAGACGCGCGGATGCGTATTTGCGAAAGACGTGCGCGAGGCAGTGACGGTTATGCGCGCTCCGTGCGTGACGTCCGGGTCGTCTCCCCCGTCTTTTATGACTGAGGCGAAGGCGGTTTCGCCGTTTAAGCCTCCGTCCGCGACCGGAACGGACAGGCGCGCTTGCCTTGGGGTATGCCCGTTGTCCGGGAAAGGCGGCAAAGGCACGGAAACGGAGCGCGGCAGGGGAAAGCCGGAAAGCAGCAGGGTGGCGGCGTGGGCAGCGGCCGCGGCCGCGGTGCCTGTGGTGAAACCTTCCTTGAGCATGGAGAAAGACGCTTTGCCGCCACCTTTTGTAAACGGTCCCATTCCATTTCCAGATACTGATTGAATGCAAATTGGTGTCAGATGACCACGAGTTCCACTTCTTCGGGGGCAAGGCGTATATCCAGAAAAAGGCCGCCGGTGCGGGCGAAGCGTTCCGGGGCGTCCGTGGTGAGGAAGCGCAGGGGACGCCCGGTCTCCTCCTTGTTTTTTGGGCGCAGCAAGCCTGATTTTCGCAGTTCCGCCTCCACGGCTTCGGCTGTGGTTACCGCGGAATCAATCATGGGTATCCCCGGTCCGGCCACAGCCGCTATGCTCGCCGCAAGGGGGGGGAAATGGGTGCAGCCCAGCACGATGCAATCCAAAGGTCGCCCCGCTTCTCCGTCGAGCTGCTCCAGGTAGCGTCTTATGACGTTTTCGACTATCGGGCCGTCCATCCAACCTTCTTCGGCCAGGGGCACAAGGAGGGAGCAGGCCAGCCCCGTTATGCGCGCGTCCGGGCGCAGGGCGCGGATGGCGCGGGTATAGGCCCCGCCTCTGATGGTCGATTCTGTGCCCATGACCAGAATGTGGCGCTCGCCCTGCTTAGGGGCGAGGAGTCGGCAGACGGCTTGCGCGCCCGGTTCCACGACCCCGATCACCGGAAGGGGGGAGTAGAGCCTGCGCAAATCCGGAAGGGCGGCTGCGCTGGCCGTGTTGCAGGCTACAACCAGCAGTTTGACGCCTTGTTCCACAAGCCGTCGCGAGGCTTGGGCGCTGTAACGGATAACGGTGTCGGGGCTTTTGGTGCCGTAAGGCAGGCGGGCCGTGTCGCCCAGGTATATGTAGTGTTCGCCGGCAAGACGCGCGCGCAGGGCGGAGAGCACGGTCAGGCCGCCGACCCCGGAATCGAATATGCCTATCGGCAGTTCGGCGTTTCGGCTGGCGTCCTTCAATTACTCCTCCCAGGGGACATAGCTTGACGCCGTTATCGGGGCGTTCAGGCAGTTCAGGACATATTCCAGAAAAATGCCCTCCCGCGTGGGAGTGTTGTGCCCGAAAGTCGCTCGGATGCCCATGGTGACGAATTGGGCAGCCCGGTCCATGGCCAGGGGCAGACTGTCGCCGCGGAGCATGCCGCCGGTGAGGACGCTGGTAAATGTATCCCCCGTGCCTGGGTATTCCGCCGGCAGATAGGCGCAATCCACGCGCCAGAAGCGTTTGTGCCCGCGATGATAGGCCACGACCAGGCTGTGCCGTTTTGTCTCTCCGGGCACGCCGGTGATGACCGCCGTTTCCGGGCCGGCATCGGTAAGGCGGCGCAGCCAGTCACGCAGTGTCGTCTCGTCCATGCCTTGCTCTCTGGCGTCTTTGGGATAGGTTTCGCCCAGCAGCAGGGCGGCTTCAGTGAGATTGGGCGTGATGCAGCCCGCCGCTTGCGTGAGGGAGCGCATGGCCTTTACCATACCCATGTCCATGGTCGGCTCCAGTTCTCCGTTATCGCCCAAAACCGGGTCCACCACCGCGAGTCCTCCAGGCTTCAGGCAACTGGCTATACATTCTTTCACCAGGTCCACCTGGCGTGTGGAGCCGAGGAATCCGCTGTAAACGGCGTCGAACTTCAGTCCGAGATCTTTCCAGTGGTTCAGAGAATTTTCCATATGCCCGGTAAGGTCTGTGAAGCGGAAATCCGGAAAGCCGGTTGTGCCCGTGGACAGGACGGCTGTCGGCAGGGGGCAGACCTGGATGCCCAAAGTGGACAGGACGGGGATTACCACCATCAGCGAGGTATGCCCGAACCCGGAAAGATCGTGTATGGCGGCAAGGCGTATCATTGGTGGAGTACTGTGGTCGGAGCTTTTTCGTCCGGTGGTTTTGACAGGGCTTGTAGCAGGTTTGGGCGGGATCGGTCAATTCATTCCCGCGCTTGCGACTTATTTTGCCGCGGTGCTCGTCAGACCGCGTTTTCCGCAATGGACGCGGGCGTCCGCATTATGTATGATGCGGGCAACGGTGCCTCCTGGCCCCAGGACGGACGCCCAAACCGATATGGAGTGCCAAATGTCCGAACTTTGTCGTTTGCGCGGCGTTTTGTCGCCGGTGCTGACCCCGTTTAAGGAAGATCTTTCTCCTGATCCGGTCCGCTATATAGAACATTGTCGCTGGCTGCTCGACAGCGGGGTGTCGTTGGCGGTTTTCGGCACCAATTCAGAAGCCAACTCACTTTCACTTTCTGAACGCCAATGGCTTCTGGACGTTCTGCTGGAGGCCGGGGTTCCGCCTTCCTCCCTGTTGCCGGGCACAGGCTGCTGTTCTTTCCCGGAAACCGTCGAACTCAGCCGCAAAGCGACCGCGGCGGGTTGCGCCGGGGTTCTGGTCCTGCCGCCGTTTTACTACAAAAACGTCAGCGACGAAGGTCTGTTCAACTCTTATTCGGAGATCGTCCAGAGAGTTGGGGATGCGCGGCTGCGCATCTACCTCTACCATATCCCGCCGATTGCCCAGGTGCCGATCAGCCTCGGGCTGATCGAGCGTCTGCTCAAGGCTTATCCTGTGGTCATAGCCGGCATCAAGGACAGTTCCGGGGATTGGGACAACACGGATGCCCTGTTGAGGAATTTCCAGTCGGAGGCATTTGACGTGTTTTGCGGCAGTGAGGTGTTTCTCCTGCGTACCCTGCGCGGAGGCGGGGCAGGCTGCATTACCGCAACCGGCAATGTCAATCCTGCCGCCATTGTGGAACTTTACAGAACGTGGCGGGAAGCTGGGGCGGACGGGAAGCAGGCCGCTCTGACCAAAACCCGCGGATGTTTTGAGACTTTGCCCATGATAGCCTCCATGAAATCTTGCATCGCGTGGAAGCGCAAGGTTGCGGAATGGGCGACGGTGCGTCCGCCCCTGGTGCGGGTAAGCGCGGAAAAGGCGGAAGGGCTGCAAAAGCTCCTTGATGCCGACGGCTTCGCTATGCCGGGCGTCTGACCCGGATATCTGATTTGAATTTCACATCAAAACCGCGTCCATGCTGTTTTGATGTGGCGGTTGCGGCGAAAGCGCCGTCTTGCCTTGCCGCTCGGAATGCTTCGTATTTAGAGCAATTTCACTTTGAAATTGCTCTGGCGGCCGCGAGAGCGGACGACCGCCGCTAAGGCGTAAGCGCAATTCATCTACGCTTTTAAATGCCGGAGCGGACGTAAGCTGGAGAGGGCCGGGTGCATCATCTCAAAAGTAAAATGCTACAGGAGTAACATTTCACCAGCGGGAGAAGATCATGTTCGACAGACTGTATATCACCGCGACCCAGGCCAAGTGCGGCGTCACCGCCGTGCTGCTCGGCATAATGCAGGTTTTGCAGCGCCGCGTTCGTAAACCGGTTTTTTTCCGTCCCATAATCAGCGATCCTCTGGAACCGGGGCAACGCGATTTTGACGTCAACCTCATTCTGCGCCACTTCGGCCTGGATACTCCCTACGAGGCGACTTATGCCTTTACCTTGAAAGAAGCCCTGAACCTTCTGAACACCGGCCGGCATGCCGCCATGCTCGACACCATCCTGCGAAAATTCGGGAGATTGCATGACACATACGATTTCGTCCTCTGCTCAGGCACCGATTTCCTGGGCAGAGACCCGGCCGTTGAATTTGACCTCAATGCGGAACTAGCCGCCAATCTGGGCTGCCCGGTGCTGGCGGTGACTAATGCCCTGGGAAACACCGCGCAGGAGATCATATCCTCGACCAAGGTTGTTTTGGATCTTCTGCATGAAAAAAATCTTGATATCGTGGCATGTATAGTTAACCGCGCCGAAGTTTCGGCGCAGGAGAAAGACCTGATACTGTCGTCGCTGCGCGCTGGCGGCGCCGGGAGCGTGGCTCCGGCCGTATATGTCATTCCGGAGGAACGCTGTCTCACCAAGCCCAGCGTCGGGGACGTGCGCAGGTGGCTGGACGCGGAAGTGCTCTACGGCGCAGAGCACCTTGACAACCCTGTGGACGATTATCTCATAGCGGCCATGCAGGTGGGCAATTTTCTGGAATACTTGCAAGAGGAGATTATGCTCATTACGCCTGGGGACCGTGCGGACATCGTGCTGGCAAGCCTGGCGTCGCGCCTGTCCTCCGCTTACCCGGACATATCCGGCATAGTGCTTACCGGCGGCTTTGAACTGCCTCCGTCCGTGCGCCGCCTGATCGATGGCTGGCTCAGCGTTCCGTTGCCCATCCTGAGCGTGACGGACCATACTTTCCACACCATACGCACGATTTCGCACGGTTACAGCAGGATTTATCCTGAAAATACCCGGAAAATCAACATCGCCATAGAACATTTCGAGTCCTGCGTGGACGCGAGAGAGCTGGAAGCGCGCATTGTAAGCGTAAGCGGCGAGAAAATCACGCCCAAAATGTTTGAGTACAGCCTCATTGAACGCGCCGCCTCCCGCAGGATGCACATCGTGCTGCCGGAAGGCGAGGAGGAAAGGATTTTGCGGGCAGTGGACGAACTGGCGCGACGCAGGGTCGCGGACATTACGCTTTTGGGGAGACCCGGCGTAATCAAATCCAGAATGATCGAACTGGGCGTCAATCCAGATGTCGCGATTGTGCAGCCGGAGCAGTCCCCGGAATTTGAAAAATACGTCCAAATATACCACGAGATGCGCAAGCACAAGCATATAAGCCTGGAACAGGCGCGTGACATCTTGTGCGACCCCACCTATTTCGGCACCATGATGGTTTACTGTGGAGACGCGCACGGCATGGTTTCCGGTTCCATTAACACCACAGCGCACACCATCCGCCCGGCTTTGGAGGTTATAAAGACCAGACCCGGCGCGTCCATAGTCTCCTCGGTATTTCTCATGTGCCTGAAAGATCGGGTGCTGGTTTTCGGAGACTGTGCCGTAAATCCGAATCCTACGGCGGAGCAGCTCGCGGACATAGCGATCAGTTCGGCGCATACAGCCGGGGTTTTCGGCATTGAACCCCGGGTGGCCATGCTTTCGTACTCCACCGGAACTTCGGGCAAGGGTGAGGATGTGGACGTGGTCGTCGAGGCCACGCGCATAGCCAAAGAACGCGCCCCGCATCTGCTCATAGAAGGGCCTCTGCAATACGACGCGGCCGTGGACCCGGGCGTGGCCCGGACCAAACTGCCGGGCAGCGAAGTGGCCGGACACGCCACGGTCTTTATCTTCCCGGATCTGAACACCGGCAACAATACTTACAAAGCCGTGCAGCGCGCCGCCGGAGCCGTGGCCATCGGCCCGGTGCTGCAGGGGCTGAGAAAACCGGTAAACGATCTGTCCAGAGGCTGTACTGTGCCGGATATTGTCAACACCGTCGCCATAACGGCGGTTCAGGCCCAGGCGGAAGAAAAACCGGGGTGAGCCGGGGCAGGGCGGACGGATTTGGCTGTTACAGATTTCCGCATGGAAATCCGTACAGCGGTCCGGCGGCCGATGCGCCGCGAAGCGGCGCAAGTCAGCCGGAAACAACGCTTTCCGGCTGACGATCCCGCGTTGAAAAGTGTATTTTTTAACGCATATATCAGTAACGCATATACCAGTAAGAGGCGATCCATGCGCTGGAGCGAATACTATCTTCCCACGCTCAAAGAAGCCCCGGCGGACGCCGAGGTGATCAGTCATCGGCTTCTGTCCAGGGCGGGAATGATCCGTAAACTGGCTTCAGGGATATATTCCTATCTGCCCATGGGCCTCAAAGTCCTGACCAAGGTTGAAAACGTGGTGCGCGAGGAAATGAATCGCGCCGGAGCTTTGGAATTGCTGCTGCCCGCTGTCCAGCCCGCCGACCTCTGGATCGAGTCCGGACGTTGGGAACATTACGGCAAGGAATTGTTGCGTTTCCGCGACAGGCACGAGCGTGACTGCTGCCTGGGTCCGACGCACGAGGAAGTGATTACGGATCTGATCCGCGGCGAGGTGCGCTCCTACCGCCAGCTTCCTATGACACTGTACCAGATACAGACGAAGTTCAGGGATGAGATACGTCCGCGTTTCGGCCTGATGCGCGGACGGGAGTTCATCATGAAGGACGCTTATTCCTTTGACCGGGACGATGCGGGCGCAAGCTCAAGCTATGCGGCCATGTACGAGGCCTATAAGCGCATTTTTACGCGCCTTGGGCTGCGGTTCCGGGCTGTGGAGGCGGATTCCGGGTCCATAGGCGGCAGTTTTTCGCACGAATTTATGGTCCTGGCCCAAACCGGCGAAGACAGCATGGTTTCCTGCACGCAATGCGACTACGCGGCTAATGTCGAACGAGCTGAAACGCGTCCTTTTGCGTCTGCCGGCGTGGGGGTCGTCCCACCGCTCGCAGAGGTGCAAACGCCGGATCGGACAAGCGTTGCGGGGGTGGCCGCGTTTTTGCGGGTTCCCCCGGCGGAAATCGTCAAAACCATTCTGCTTGATGTTGATGGTAGCCCTCTGGCTGTTCTTGTGCGCGGGGATCACGAACTGAATATGCGTAAAGTGAAAAACCGCCTGGGAGCTGAGAGCGTTTCCCTGGCCTCCCCGGATCAGGTCATGGAATGGAGCGGTGCTCCGCTTGGCTTTGCCGGCCCTGTCGGCCTGGAGATACCGATTTTGGCCGATCACGCCCTGCTGGCTCGTGACGGCTGGATTTGCGGGGCGGGGAGGAAAGATGCCCATTTTCTCAACCTGAGCCTTGTTCGTGACACAAAAATTACCGGGTTCGCCGACTTGCGTCTCATCAGCCCGGAAGACACATGCCCGCGCTGCGCGGCCTCTCTTGAAACTCTGCGCGGCATAGAAGTCGGGCATGTGTTCAAGCTTGGAGACAAATATTCCAAGGCGATGAACGCTGTTTTTCTGGATGAGAACGGCCGGGAACAGTTGATGATCATGGGTTGCTACGGGATAGGAGTGAGCAGGGTGGTGGCGGCCTGCATTGAGCAGAACCATGATGAAAACGGCATCGTTTTCCCCCCGCCCGTGTCCCCGTTCGCGGCCCTGGTCGTAAATCTCGACGTCAAGTCGGAAGCGGTCCGCGCCAAAGCTGAGGAAGTCTACGATTTTTTGCGCTCGGAAGGACTGGATACGCTCCTTGACGACAGGGACGAGAGGGCGGGCGTAAAATTCAAGGACGCGGATCTGATCGGCGTGCCTCTTCAGTTGTTTGTCGGCGCAAAGGGTCTGGCCCGCGGAATAGTCGAGGGCAAGGACAGGCGTAGCGGAGCCAGGACCGAATTGCCTCTTGGCGATTTTCCTTCGGCTTTTCGCGTTTTTAAAAAGGAGGCGCATGACGGATGGGGTGTGGGCTGACTGTGGCGGCGGACGGCGTGCGCGGCGCCGGCCCGGATGCGGTGCGGGGCGACATAGAAGAATATGTGCGCGCCTTGAAAGCATCCGGGCAACTCGGACCGCAGATAAGCAACCACACTATTTTCCCCCCCTTGGCGCCGCGTTTTTCCCGCACGGTGCGACCCTTGCCGGCCGCCCTGGATGGGGTTCTGGATGCGCTCGGCATTTCCGGGTTGTACAGCCATCAGGCCGAAGCCGTGGATTACCTGCGGGCGGGCAAGGATGTGGTGGTGGCAACGCCGACGGCCAGCGGCAAATCCCTTGTCTACACTCTCCCGGTTCTGGAAAATTTTTTGCGCGATCCGGATGCCCGCGCCCTTTTTCTTTTTCCCCTGAAGGCCCTTGCCCAGGATCAGCTTGCCGCCTTTCGGGCCATGACCGCGCACTGGCCGGAAGAAGCCCGGCCGGCTGCCGCCGTTTATGACGGAGATACCAGCCCCGGTTTAAGAAAAAAAATACGCGGCGCTACTCCGCCGGTGCTTTTGACCAACCCGGAAATGCTGCATCTTTCTCTTTTGCCCCATCATCATCTCTGGAGCGCTTTTTTTGCCGGGTTGAGTCTGGTGGCCGTGGATGAGGTCCACACTTACCGGGGGGTGACTGGTTCCCACATGGCCCAGGTTTTCCGCCGCCTGCTGCGTGTGGCGGCGCTCTACGGCGCCTCTCCGGTTTTCGTTTTCTGCTCTGCTACGGTGGGCAATCCGGGCGAGATACCCGAACTTTTGACCGGCAGGACGGCCGTGCCGATTACCGAAGGTGGCGCGCCACAGGGCAGGCGTCATTACCTTTTTATGAACCCGCTGGAAAGTCCCTCCACAGCCGCCATAAAACTTCTCAAAGCCGCCCTCGGGCGCAATTTGCGCACCATAGTGTACTGCCAGTCGCGGCGCATGACGGAACTGTTGAGCTTGTGGGCCGGTGAGCAGTCCGGGCCTCTCGCCGGGCGCATCAGCGCATACCGGGCCGGATTTCTGCCCGAGGAAAGAAGGGAGATTGAAAGGCGCATGTCGGACGGGGAGCTTTTGGCGGTAATAAGCACCAGCGCCCTTGAATTGGGCATAGATGTCGGCGGTCTGGACCTGTGCATTCTGGTCGGCTATCCGGGCACGGTAATGGCCACTTTGCAGCGTGGCGGCCGCGTGGGGCGCAACGGCCAGACCTCGGCGGTGGTCATTATTGCCCAGGAAGACGCCCTGGACCAATATATCGTGCGCCATGCAGGGGATTTTTTTTCGCGTCCCCCGGAAAAAGCCGTGCTTAACCCTGAAAATCCTGTCATCCTGGAGCGACATCTGGAATGCGCGGCCGCGGAACTCGCCCTGCGGCCGACATTGCCGCCCGATGCCGCTCTTTTTACTCCGGCCGTGCGCAAATGCGCCGAAGCTCTGGAGAGACGCGGGCTACTTTTGCGTTCCGCGGACGGCCTGGAACTGGTGGCTGCGCGCAAGCGCCCGCATCGTCACGTGTCCTTGCGCGGCGCAGGCGGGGAGGTGGCCATAGAAACGGAGAAAGGCGAACTGATCGGCAGCGTGGACTGGGTGCGCGCCCTGCGCGAGGCGCATCCGGGGTCTGTCTATCTGCATATGGGGAGGCATTTTGAAATCCGCGAACTGGATTTGGGGGCCGGGCGCGCCCTGGCGCGCCCTTGTCGGCCTACCTGGTTCACGCGCACTCGCGGGCACAAGAATACGGAAATTCTCAGCGTGGATGCATCCGGGCGCATCGCGGGCATAGCGATGCAACGCGGCAGGCTGCGCATAACCGAACTGGTCACAGGTTATGAAAGGCGGGCCTTGAAAAACAGGCAACTTTTGGGAGTGACTCCCCTTGATCTGCCGCCGGTGATTTTTGAAAGCGAAGGCTTCTGGTTTCAGATACCACGCCTGATTCAGGAAAGAGTCGAGTCCGCGCGCCTGCATTTTATGGGCGCCATTCATGCCTTGGAACATGCCGTTATCAGCATACTGCCCCTGCTGGTGATGTCAGACCGCAATGATTTCGGAGGAATTTCAACGCCTTTGCATCTTCAGACCGGGAGAGCCGGAGTTTTCGTTTATGACGGGATGCCGGGAGGGGCGGGCCTCACCCGTTCCGCCTTTGACCAGACGGAAGAACTGTTCACTCTGGTCCATCGCCTTATTCTCGACTGTCCGTGCGAACTGGGTTGCCCGTCCTGCGTGCATTCGCCCAAATGCGGTTCCGGCAATCGTCCCATCGACAAGGAGGGGGCTTTGTCCTTACTCACGTTCATGCTTGAGGACAGCCGGGAAAACAGGGATGGGGCCGAGGCTGTCCTGCAAAGTCCTGTTAGCGGACTGGAAGAAGAAAAAACATCCGCTGTAGTCGGTGGAGGGGTACCGCGCCTGATCGGAGCGGATTCTGTAGTTGGGGAGGCGACGGAACGGGAGGAAGGTGCGCGTTTTGCCCTTGTCGATGAAAGGCAAAGACTTGAGATTTCCCAGGCAGGAGAAGACGGGAGTCCTCTGTCTGCGTCCTCGCCCGCGTTTGACGCGGGCAGGGTGCTTTGCCCGAAGGGAACGGAATTAACGCCGACTTCGGATTTTGTGGTGCTGGATGTGGAAACGCGCTATTCGGCGGCGGAAGTCGGGGGATGGCACAGGGCGGGGCGCATGGGGATTAGCGTGGCCGTGCTTTATGATTCCCGCGCGGACAATTTCAGCGCCTTCGCTCAGGAAGATATCCCCGCCCTGGCGCGGATACTGGAAAGCGCGCCTCTGGTGGTCGGTTTCAACATCAGACGTTTTGACTATGCCGTTCTGGAACCGCATGCGCCCGGGTTTTCCTTTGCCGCTTTGCCGACGCTCGATTTGCTGAGCGAAATTTACGGACAGTTGTCATATCGTATATCTTTGGACAACCTTGCGGGAGCGACTTTGAACAGTTCTAAAAGCGCCGACGGCCTCAAGGCTCTGAAGTGGTGGAAAGAGGGGAGACTTGCGGAAATTGAGGAATATTGCCGCAAAGATGTGGCCTTGACCCGTGATTTGTATCTTTTCGGGCTGGACAGCGGCTATCTGCTTTTCACCAACAAGGCAGGGAAAAAGGTGCGCGTGCGTGCGAGCTGGTCATTACGCGCCGATGCTGGAGTATCTTGTTGATACACGCATTGAAAAAAAGTAAACTTCATGGGTGCAGTTTGATTTGAACTTCGAATAACACTATCTGGAGGTAGTATGCGTACTGTGCGTACTTTGCTTACTGCGGCGATGGTTGCGGCATGCAGTCTGGCGTTTGTCGGTTCCGCCTTTGCCGGGGAGTTCCCCCAAGTTTACGAGAAAAAAGATTATATTGTGAAAGATCGGGAAAAACTCGGCGGGACCGGCCTCGGCACGGTTCACTGCGAGTACGCCTTTCCCAGGGACAAAGCCTTGCCCGATCAGGCCGTCAAGGAAATCGCCTGGCTGACCCTGCCTCCCGGGGCTACAATCGGAGTGCATAAACACGAGAAAAACGAAGATGCCTATATCGTCGTATCCGGAAGTGGGGTATTCGTCGGTTCCGACGGAAAAGAGATTCCGGTAAAGGCCGGGGATGTGACTATTGCCCGAAAAGGGGAATCCCATGGCATGAAGAATACCGGGAAGGTACCCTTGGTGATTCTGGATGTCATCGCGCAACAGTAAAGCATTTCCCACTTGAAACATACGCGGGGATTTGCTTGCAAATCCTTCAAATTCAGGATCCGGGCTGCGGATGCTCGCCGTTGCGGCGGGCGTCCGCTCTCGCTGCCGCCAGAGAAATTTTAAAGTGAAATTGCTCTGGATGGTGCCGTCATACGATTGATAATACTGTGAAATTATTTGAAAATTTCTGTCTCGCAACACTACACAATATTCAAATATTTTCAGCGTGTTATAGACGTAGTGGCGACGCCATCTGAGGAATTTTAGGTGAAAGTTCTTAAAAACGCTATAATAATTCCATTAGAAGGGACTATGGATTCTTTCACTGGAGGTGTTTTTTCTTCTGATGGGCAATTTTTGGAAGATAGCTTGTTAGACAGAGGAAAAGCGGCGCCATTGCAAGAACCTGTTGAAGCCTTGCAAGGCGTATACATATATGGAGGATGTTTATTTGGACATTTCGGACATTTTATTTGGGAATCTCTCTCAAGACTATATGCCATAAGACAGTGTAAAAATTACCCGATTATTTTTACAACTCCAAATGATAACAGGATTATCCCATTTGCTGAAACATTTTTAAAAGCAATAGGAGTAAATAATAAAATTCAACTAATAAGAATATCTACATCTGTAGAAAATTTGATATATTCTTTACCAAAAAGTTCATTAAAACCATTGTTCATAGAAGATGAGCAAGTTAATGCTTTAAAATCTTTCCATTTTCAGAAAGATAATCATAATATTAAAATATGGTTATCTCGTTCAATGTTAAAATATGGTAAAATAGATAACGAACAAGTCATTGAAGAAGAATTAAGAAAAAATGGATATGAGATAATATGTCCACAAAATTTTCCTCTAAGAGAACAAGTCAGGTTGATAAGTACCTCTGATATTGTTGCTGGATGTGATGGTTCAGCATTTTTTTCTTTACTCTTTGCTAATGAGATATACGGCAAGTTTATTGTTTTTAATAGACGTAGAGACATAGCAAAATCTATACCTTATGCTTTTAAAAAGAGAAATGTTTTGTTTGAACAGTATACATTTGAGTTAGAACCAATAAACGAAAAATGGCCGGTTGCTATTTTCCATCATCCGGATCC
>JAISZH010000185.1 GCA_031269345.1 Desulfovibrio sp.
GCCCCGAGCCGCACGCACAGGGAGTCTGTCCCATTTTCCCACCAAATTTTCCCAAAAAAAGTTGTCGTTTTTTGGGCACTCGAAGTCCCGCGAAGAAATTCGGTTGAGGGAGGACCCAGCATTACGACGAGTCGCGGTCGCGGTAGGACACTCTGGTAGGTTTTTTTAGAAAAGAGAGAAAAGGGGAGGGCGCAAAAAGCGCCTCGAATGGCAAAGTCGAAAACAGAAGGTTGCCCTCGCGGGCTATCGGCCGCGAGGGCGCAGACAGATGCAAACCAGGAGGGAAAAGCCCAGTGCATTTTGCACTGGACGGCCGCAATTCGGTCGCAAAGATGAAAAAGACTTACACCCAAAATAGAGCGTAAGTCCAATAATATTAATGGTGTCCCCGGCAAGAATCGAACTTGCGGCCTACTGCTTAGGAGGCAGTCGCTCTATCCTACTGAGCTACGGGGACAACCGGGTGTTCAACTTCAGAACGGGCCAGGCGGCGTCCGTCATCGACGTCTTCACGGCGAAACGATACTGAACAATCCCGTCGCGCGACATATAACAGTTTGAAATTATCAATTAAACATAAAAATGGTATTTTAAAAATAATTAATAATTTTAATATGTTATATTAATACAAGCGGCGCTGCTTTACAGATTTCCGCATGGAAATCTGAACAGTGCCCAGCGGCCGCTGTCGCCGCGAAGCGGCGCAAGTCAGCATAGTACCATGCATAGCTTAACACTACGCACCCGCTTCGTTTTAAGCGATAAGATCGCACGGCAAAAAACGCGGTTTTTTGCCGTGCTCACGCCGTCTGCGGTGGCGCGCCGTGATTGTTGCGGCGCAGAAAATCTTACTCGACAAACAAGGGTAAATCCGGCAACGATACATCGGATTCCGAAGTTCCTGCCCGCAACAGCTCCAGAACGGCTTCCCGTCCTTCCCGTCCCAGATCCATGCTGTAATCGTTGACAAAAAGCTCTATATGCCGGCGCATCACGTCCTCATCCATTTCCTTGGCGTGGGCGGCAATAAATTTTTTGCCCTCGTCCGGATGGGAGCGCGCATAACTAAGGCTTGCCCGCACCGCATCATTTGCGGCCAAGGCGAAATCCCTCCCGAGCGAGCGCCTGACGGCGATAATTCCAAGAGGCAGGGGGAGATTTTTTTCTTTTTCCCACCATTGGCCCAGGTCCAGAACCAGGGACAAACCTTGTCCGGCATAGGTGAACCGTCCTTCATGGATGATCAGGCCGAGTTCGGCCTCTTTGGCGCACAAAGCCGGCATGACGCGGTCAAAAGACATCTCCAGCCGCGGGCCGCGGAAGCCTCCGTGCAAGGAGAGGAGAAGATTCGCAGTGGTCATACGCCCTGGTATGGCGACGCGCCCGCCCGCTTGGTCCTTTTCTTTCAGGTCGGGCCGGGCGACAAGGAGAGGGCCGCAACCGCGTCCGAGAGCCCCTCCGGAGTTCAGCAAGATGTAGTGTTTGAGAATTTCCGGCACAACCGCCAGAGAGAGCTTGCTGACATCCAGTTCACCCCGCAGCGCCCTCGCGTTCAGTTCTTCGACATCAGCCATATGCAGGCGCGGGGAAAAGGGCGCGGGTATGCGTCCGTGAATCAGCGCCTCAAAAATATAGGTATCGTTTGGGCAAGGGGAGATGCCCAGGCTACAGGATGCGGGCAGCAAACAGTCTCCGTTTTTATGGAATTTCGCGAAATATTTTTGGGAAAGTGCAGAGGGCAAGGCCTCCCAAAAATAAACCAGTGTCTCCTTAAAAGTTTTACCTTTTAGTCTCTCCTGTCAGTAAGCCAAACTCGGCAGGATTTCAAGGGTGTTGTGGCAGTGCGACGGTCTTTATGGCCGGTAAGTTATCGCGTCTGTTCTGTGGCGATGCGCGGACATCGGCTGAAGCCTCCCTAAAACGTGAACGCCCTGTAGGGGGGACAGGGCGTTCCGATAGGTACTGTGACCTACTCGATATGGCGTTCTTCCGGATTTTGGATACCGGGCCGATAAGGGGGGAAATCGGCTTTTAAGAATGCCAACAGGGTACATGAGGGGGTATCACATATCCCATTTTACTATTAGCAAATGTTGTGCCAATAATTCAGAGTAAGTATAATAACTTGTGATATAATGACATATTAACATTTTTAACGCTCAGAACTTGGCGGCAAGGCCCGGTGTTTTTGCCAATGTGCGATATGAAACGTGCGGTTTAGCACATGCGGGCGATTTCGCGACATGGGAGGCATGCATGTCGGCAATTTGTATCTGGAGACGGGATTATTCCAGATCCTGTTCGGAGTACGGGATTTGCAGTTTGTTGAGGACATGCTGCTGGCCGATTTTCATGTGGCGGCTCAACCCGGCTGCGGCTGCATTGCAGTCTCCCTCCTTGATGAGCCTGCAGAGGCGACGGTGGCTGCGCATGAGATCGGCGCAGGTGGCATAATCGCCTATGAGGGCGAAAAGCGTCTGGGTTTTCGCGGTAAGCTGTTCCCATGTATCGTAGAGCACCTTGTTCTGGGCACGCCTGCACATGGCGGAATGAAACTGGTAGTCCAGTTTTTCTATAAAGTAGTCCGGGTTCATGTCGGCGCAACCCATGCTTTCGACTATGGGGTCCAGCTCTTCAAGCAGGCCGGGATTGTCCTTTCGCATAGCCAGTTCCATGGCATGGGTTTCGAGCAGCCTGCGCACCGCGAAAAGCTCGTGTATCTCCCTTTTGCCGAACGAACTGACGAAAGCGCCTTTATATGGGAGCACGGTGACCAGACCGGCCTGTTCCAGGTTTCCGATCGCTTCACGCACGGGCAGCCTGCTGATGCCCATCATCTTCGACAGTTCTTGTTCCACAAGGCGGGTTCCGGGAGACAGCGCTCCGGACAAGATGGCGTTGCGCAATTGCGATACGGCTTTTGCCTTGAGTGTGAGTTTTTTCTCTTTTTGAAAAAAAGAACCGGTAGCCATCATTTACGTCACTTTCATTCGCTCGGTTTTCGATTTTCCCGCCCGCCGCGAGTAGCGGGCATAGGCGTTTTGACCGCTGTCCCTGATTGCGCGGTGGCTTCTGATGTGATGCATCTAGCAGGTTCCCGGGCAGAGGGCAAGACCCTCACACCCGAAACGCTTGGTAGGGACATCTTATTCGGATTCCAAATACAATAGGGCATTTTATTGATACCGCATTGGAAAGTAATTTTTTCCCTGCGGAGGATCGTCAGCCGAAAACGTGGTTTTCGGCTGACTTGCGCCGCTTCGCGGCGACAGTGGCCGCCGGGCCAGGTTGACGTCAACAATGGTCACTTTGGCTCCGAGACCGGTGGCCACACGGACGGCACTGGCGCCTACACGCCGCAGCCCGGAACCAGCGCTTCGGCTGGAGCAACCGGTTACGTCCATGTGCGGAAGACCGTGTCCTCCCTGCATTGGTCATATCATCCGTTCGCGACATGTGTCGAAAAACAGTTGTCAAAAAACAGCTGTCAAAAAACAGCTTGCAAAATAAGAATTATTGATATATATATATGTTCCGTCATCTGAGCTTCCTTTATGGTTTGAGACCCCGGCATTCAGGCCGGATAGCCCGATCCCACCCTTCAGGGCGGGGTCTCTGCACGGGCGGAAGCTTGGACGGGGTCCAAACCCCGCCCAAGCACAAGACGCATGGGCCTGAAGGCCCATGCTACCTTCTTGGTTTGCCGAGGTGGTGGAAATGGTAGACACGCTATCTTGAGGGGGTAGTGTCCTATGGATGTGCGGGTTCGAGTCCCGCCCTCGGCACCAAACAATAATCTAAGAAAGTCCCGCAAAGTCCAAAAAACCTTGCGGGACTTCACTTTTATAAGGGTAGTTAGTCTAACGTCCTCTAACAAAATCCATGGGCATACCAGCGAAATGTTGGTAAAAATATCGGTAGCGGAGGGCATGATATATTGTGCGTGTGGAGCGCTACCCCGTGCCGCGCCCGGCCTTGCAAGCGCGCCGGGATGCTCATGGGGGCACCCTCTGGACAAGGCCCGCGCCGGCTCCTGCGGTGTGCCAAGACTCACCGACTTGCTGCTACCAAAAGTGCGAAAAACTCTGGACACTACCTTATGCATAGCTCTTACGTGATCTACCTGTCAATTCATACGCGGCTGTCTGTCATACGCGGCTGTCTCTTGTGCTGGCGCCGATCATGCGCGGCGTTCATTTACAGTGAGAAATATAATTCGATGCTGTTCGAGGCATCGCTGTCACTGTAGCAGTAGTGGGCGGCGACATGTTTCACCAGGTGCACCCCCAGGCCGCCGGGGACCCGGTTTTCCAGGGGCAGGGTGGTATCCGGCTTGGGCGCTTCCCTGAACGGGTCGAACGGTTCGCCAAAATCCCTCACCATGACGCAGAAATGCGGCTTTCCATCCAGGTTGACTACCCGGCAGCCGATTTCCGCCGCCCCGCTTCTTCCTTTATAGGCATGGCGAAACACATTCACCAGCAATTCTTCCACGGCCAATTCCACCTGGGGGAGAATGCCCTCATGCCCATCCGGGATATTCTTCGCAATGAATTCATTCACGACGGCAAGCTGATCCAGTCCGGCAGGCAGAGTTATCGCCGGCATGATTCAGCCCTCACCCGCCAGGGCCGCGTCCAGGGTGTCGAATATCGACAGCATGGAGCTGAAACCGGAAATTTTAAAAACACCCGCCACCATCGGCTGCATGCCACAGAATTTCAGGGCGGCATTGGTGGT